>NZ_JAMPKJ010000025.1 GCF_039962115.1 Funiculus sociatus GB2-C1
TGTCGGCAAAAAAGCTGGCAAGGCTATCTCTAACTCCACTTGCCTTGCGTTTGCCTCGATTGCGCTCCACTAAATTATCCACTTGTGACAGTCAAAGGGCGGAATGTGGGCTACATATTTACCACTACCCCTAAAAATTTTGCTTAATCTATTACACAGGGCAAGCGCATCTCAAATGCTATTGACAAGCGGGTTGAGAGTTTTCATCAATTTGGGTTAAACAAGCAGCCAAAATCTTGAGCATGTAATTATTATCCATAGCAGCTTGATTCGATTTTTGACGAGTGCTACGCCCTTAAAGATTGTTCTCGATTTTAACCCAATGGAGTCGATTTTCAATCTGCCAATGTCCTTCAGTGAGGCTAATCGTTGTCCTGTAGCGCTCAGGCTAGTGCAGCTTGGCAAAAATAAGTGGCCCCACTCAACGGAGAACCGCTATATATCAAAGCCTAGATGTCTTCTGCGATGCAGACAGGTAAAATCAGCAAGCATGGAAGTTAGCCAACGAACAGAGAAAGCCGGGAGTAATAAACTATGAGATTCGTGTCCGACCCACCGATATCACTCAAAATCCGCAAAATGAAGGAGCGGGTGCGGTGGCTGGAACCGAGTCTTGTGGAGCGGGGAATCGATCAAACCCGGATGGTTTTAGATGATGCCTGTGAGAGTCCAGAGTTTTCATTTTTAGTGGTGGGTGATAGCGGTTCTGGTGCCTATCGGGGAGAAAACCCTCAACGGCAAGTTGCAGAACTAATGCTGCCCCACCGCGAAGAGAGTCGTTTCGTCTTGCACACGGGGGACGTGATCTATCTGGTTGGCTCCAGCGAATACTACCTGAAAAACTTCATTTCTCCCTACCGAGAATTTTTGGTGGGGGGCGAACAACCAGAGCGCATTACTTATGACCAAATGGTCTTCAATACGCCGTTTCTTCCTGTACTAGGGAACCACGATTACTATGACGTGCCGATTATCTACGGTCTGATAGCACACGCGGCTCTGCCACTGCGCCGCCTGTTAAAGTCGAAGTTAGATGGCGGCTTCGACATTGGCTGGCATGGTTCGGGACAAGGCAATGCCTATGCACGGGCGTTTCTTGACTACCTGAAGGCGTTTGACCCCAAGGGAGAATTGGAACATCATCTAGACAGTCATTACACCGCCAAAACCGAAACAGGTCGTTGTCTTCGTTATCAACCGGGACGTTTTACCCGCCTACCTAACCGCTATTACACCTTCCGTAGCGGTGGGATTGATTTCTTTGCACTTGACTCAAATACTTTTAACGCGCCATCACCGCTTCCAGCCACAAAAGAGGGGGACGCTTACCGCCGGGAACTGGAAAAGCGTCGGGATGACCTAGAGCGGCAAAAGCGGCAAATTATTGAAACTTCATCTGAACTTGACTCTAACCAACCTGACGATGCGGAACAGCTTGATGACAATCGTACCAAGTTAGAGCAAATCGACGAGCTTCTGCTCGACATTGAGAAACAACTAGCAGCCGACGAAACAACTGTCATCGACCTGGAACAACTAAACTGGCTTCGACAAAAGCTAATTGAATCTTGGAATACAGCCCAGGTGCGCGGACGTGTGATTTATTTTCACCATCCTCCCTATGTCACGGAAGCGACAAAGTGGCACCAAGCACAAACTTTAGCGATTCGCAACCGACTCCGCCAGGTGCTGGATGCGGTGGCTAATGCTGTAGGCAAGCAGGCGGCGGGGCGTCCGTTGGTCGATCTAATTCTCAGTGGCCATGCTCACTGCTTGGAATATATCCGTACTGGCGATACTGGACACGCAGATTCCAACCTGAACTGGATCGTGTGTGGTGGCAGTGGTTACAGTCTCCGCCGCCAACGCTCCGAAGGGCCGGAATTGACAGAAACTTTTCGGAATAGTCAGAGCGATCGCACCCGCTTGGTAGCGAAATCATTGCTTTTTGTGGGGCGCAATGGTCAAGGTTTCTACAAGCGACGACCGTACTCGTTTTTGCGGATCGATGTCCAAGACGGTCGCCCGCCTAAGTTCAAAATTCGACCGTTTATCGCTGAGCAATTTAGAAAACAGTGGAACAATAGCGAACTTGAACCGTTTGCAATTTAACTTTTGGCTTTGATCTCAGATAGCGGTTTGCAATTGGGTGTAGTACATTCTGACTTCTCCCCACCTCCTCTGTGTTACCCGCATCTGACACACTTGGTTGATTAAGTTTCCAACCCATCAGTAGCGGCTACTGGCAAGGCTACCGGAGGATTTGGGTCGTCTTTTCGCTTGTAGCTAGGCGTATCTGCTGCTGGCACAATAACTTTAAGCGCGTGCTTGATGCTTTTGAGGGTGACGGGCAATTCTCCCAACGGATGACCGTCGATGTGGACTGGTAACTTCGCCTTTGATGTTAGTCTTACCTCTGCAACTTGGTAAGTTTCGATTTTAGAACTCCGACGATATTGTCCCTTGCTAATCGACCAGAAGTGACGAATCAGTTCCCATTTACTAAAGTCGCGGAAGACGCTCACCGTCAGCAGACCATCATCCATAATGGCATCTGGAGCTACAGTAAAACCAGTACCGTAATAAGGGCCGTTGGCGATCGCTACCAGCAAAGCTTCTATCCGAAACTTACTTCGGTTGCGCCCTAGTCGCCGCAGCAAAAATCGCCGCCGAGAGGCAGGTTGAAGGATAGCCTCAGATATTGGACGGTCAAACTGGATATTTAGCCGTTGCGGTTTATAGCCAATTGCCAGTTGAGCAGCTTGGAGCATCCGACCCCAACGCCCACCTTTGATTTCTTCACCTAATGGAAACAGGGCTGCATCCAGTCCCACACCAGCCGCCTCAAAGAAGTAATTTTCATTGTTGGCTTGACCTACATCAATGCTTTTAATTTCACCGTGCGCCAACACAGCGCAAGCTTCAGCGACATCGGTTGGCAGGTTGAGGCTGCGGGCGATATTGTTATAGGTGCCTATGGGGATAATGCCGAGCGGAATTGGTGCGTGGATTAAGCCTTTGGCAACTTCGCTTACAGTTCCATCGCCACCACCGACAACAACCATGTCGTAGCCTTCTTCTACTGCTCGTTGTGCAATCAAGGAAGGTGACTCTGAAGCAGTAGTAAATGCGAGGTCAGCTCGAATATCTTGGGCTTCCATCCCCGCGATGATTTCGGGCAGCTTCATCGGGTTGGGCTGAGTATCGCCCGAAATCGGGTTCATGATCAGGCGAGCGCGCTTCATGTAAAGGTTGTTGCAGAGTGGGGAACTATTAGACTCGTAGAGCTGCTAGTTTTAGGTTCACCTTAGCACACACAACTAGCGGTTTTGGGTAGAATACCAAAGTTGCTAGACTAAAGCGCGATTGACTTAAGAAAGCCAAACTTTCAATAAGATTGATTTTGCACAATTATTTTGTACTGTGGCAGTGGCCACAATTCACCCTGTAGTAAAATTAAACTTTTATATCTCTGCAATTATCAACATCTAAAGGTGCCGTCAGGCAAGATGTAAGTAAAGGCATACAGAGATTTTTGACTAGACTTTGGCTTGCACGGCGGTACTCGATTCAATACTATGACTGCTTCCCAGATTGCTTCTTCATCCATAATTGACGACATTGCTCGACTCACCCGCGAAGCCGCACGTCAGCTGGCGGTTCTCTCAACTGATGCTAAAAATCAAGCAATCGTGGCGATCGCGATCGCGCTTGAAGCCGCAACATCTGAAATTTTGGCGGCTAACGCGGCTGATTGCAAGGCGGCGGAGGCGGAGGGAATTCCTAAACCGCTTTATGCTCGGTTAAAGTTGGATGAGACAAAATTGCAGGGCGCGATCGCGGGTGTGCGAGATGTGGGACGCTTGAGCGATCCTGTCGGCGCAGTCCAAATTCATCGGGAACTAGATACAGGTTTAATTCTCAAGCGCATAACTTGTCCTCTAGGTGTTCTAGGAGTGATTTTTGAAGCACGTCCGGATGCGGTAATGCAAATTTCTACTCTGGCGATTAAATCCGGCAATGGTGTCATTCTCAAAGGCGGACAGGAAGCAGTGCGTTCTTGCGAAGCTTTAGTAAAAGCAATTCGTCAAGGATTAACCCAAACTGGTATTAATCCAGATGTTGTGCAGTTGCTAACTACCAGAGAAGAAACGCTGGAATTGCTGAAGTTAGATCAGTATGTGGATTTAATTATTCCTAGAGGTTCTAACTCATTTGTCCGATTTGTGCAGAATAACACTCGGATTCCGGTCTTGGGTCATGCAGAAGGAATTTGTCATGTATATGTGGATGAAGCTGCTGATATTGAGAAAGCTGTAGCCATTACCGTAGATGCCAAAACCCACTATCCAGCCGCTTGCAATGCTTTAGAAACTCTGCTGGTGCATAACGCGATCGCTTCCGAATTTTTGCCGAAAGTTGCTAAATCTTTGCAAGAAAAAAATGTGGAATTGCGGGGAGATGAGAAAACCTGCCAAATTCTAGACATTGCAGCTGCTACAGAAGCAGACTGGGTGACAGAATACAGCGATTTAATTCTCTCTATTAAAGTTGTGCATTCCCTGGAGGACGCGATTAACCACATCAATACTTATGGCTCAAAGCATACAGATGCTATTGTGACCGAAAGTTCCGAAGCTGCTGCAACATTTCTTGCTCAAGTTGATGCTGCTGGTGTCTTCCACAACTGTTCCACTCGCTTTTCTGATGGCTTCCGCTACGGATTTGGCGCAGAAGTGGGAATTAGCACTCAAAAAATGCCGCCTCGTGGGCCAGTGGGTTTAGAAGGATTGGTGACATACAAATATCAAATTGTAGGTGATGGGCATATTGCCGCCTCCTACAGCGGTGCAGATGCCAAACCTTTTATCCATCGCGATTTGTAATCTCTCGTTCCCAAGCGGAGCCTGGGAATGCCAATCAGCCGACTTTCTACTAAGAAATTCGTATAGCCCTACGTTATAAGCTTGCGATTAAACTAGGACAATTTCGGAACCAGAGGGAGAGCCTTTACGAGTGTATTCCCTGGTTCTAGCCGGGGAGCGAAAGAATGGCTAAGGGCTAATAATTAATGATTAATGACGAATTAAACTGGTTTGCAATGGCTTTACAATTGCGGGGGTCAGTGGCTCCCATCATTTTTCCTCGTGTTTTGTTGTGCGGAGGATTTGGCTTTTTAATCTCTCTATTCTATTATTGGGGGTTACCAGTATCAGAGAATAGTTTGGCTAGCTTAGTTACTAATGTTGTCTACAACTTGGTATTAGGTTTATTATTAGTTTTTCGGACAAACACGGCTTACGATAGGTTCTGGGAAGGTAGGAAATCATGGGGTATTTTAGTTGTGAATGTCCGCAACTTAGCGCGTCAGATTCGGGTAGCGATCGCTACTACAGAACTGATAGATAAAGACAACAAAGATTCAACGCTGCGCCTATTGGGTGCTTTTGCGATCGCTACTAAATTACAGTTGCGCCAAGAACCGATAAGCGAGTTGGAAGATATAATTACCCCATCCCAATCGCTCAAGCTCAAAAGTGTGAAAAATCCCCCATTAGAAGTTGCTCTTTGGATTGGCGATTACCTACAACAGCAGTATAACCGAAATTTATTAAGTAGCAATCAGTTGATTGCTATGAACGAATTGCTAGATAAAATGGTAGAAGCTTTAACTGGCTGCGAACGCATTGTAAAAACGCCAATTCCTTTAGCTTATTCTATCTACCTCAAGCGATTATTGCTAATATATTGCTTTTTGTTACCTTTTCAATTAGTTGCAAAATCGGGATGGTGGACAGGTATAATCGTTATTTTACTAAGCTTTGTTTTGTTTGGAATCGAACAAATCGGCAATGAGATAGAGAATCCTTTCGGACATGATACTAATGATTTGCCATTAGATGAGATTTGTAGCTCAATGATTCAGAATATTGAGGATTTAATTATAGATAAACCTCAGGAGGCAGAAGTCTTAAGTGCAAATGTATCTGTACAGGATATAGCATAAATTTTGGCTTCTGAAAAATTAAACTCAAAATTGCAATGGATAACATTCAGATAACAGGGATTCGCTGCTACGGCTACACAGGCTATTTACCAGAGGAACAGGTACTGGGACAATGGTTTGAAGTGGACGTGACTTTATGGCTGGATTTGGCACCAGCGGGAAAAAGCGATGCTATAGAAGACACTCTGGATTATCGCACAGTGATTTCAACAGTAAAGAATCTGGTGAAAACGTCTAAATTTGCCTTGGTGGAACGATTAATCAGCGCGATCGCATCGAACATCTTAGAATTAGAGCAAGTGACACAAGTTCAAATTAGACTCAGCAAACCCGCCGCACCAATTCCAGACTTTGGCGGCAAAATCACCCTTGAAGTGACAAGAACGAAGCAAGAAGTCTAATAGCTAATGGTTTATTGTTGATGATTATTAGCTATTAGCAACCTGACCGACAATAAAATTATACATAGGGACAAAAAACGTGACTTTTCGGATTTTAAGCTTTGACGGTGGCGGTATTCGAGGCGTAATTGCTGCAACGATGCTGGCAACAATCGAAAAAATGATCGGCCAACCTTTAAATCAGTATTTTAACTTAATTGCTGGAACCTCCACGGGAGCAGTTTTGGCGGCGGGGATTGCCACAGGTCTTCAACCTTCCCAGATGGTGGAACTATACCAAAGAAAAGGTTCTAGAATTTTCCCTTATAGAAGCATTTGGTCGCCGCAACGGGCGGGATTAGTTCTTCAGTATGGAATTTCTGCTCCTAAGTATTCAGATAACGGTTTAATTTCCGTTCTCAAAGAAGAATTCAAATACACAAAACTGTCAGATATCACTTCAACAAATCTGCTGGTTACTGCCTACGATACAATTGGCCGGGAACCGCTGATTTTTAAAAGCTGGCGCAAAATTTTTGGCGATCTTCCTGTGTGGGAAGCGTGTGTTTGTTCTGCATCTGCGCCTACCTTTTTTCCTGCACACAAATTGGATCGGAAAGAAGAAGGCAAAGCTCAAGGTGGAGAGATAAACACTATAACGCTGAGTCCAGAGGCAGCGGACGACAATGGTGATTACAATCAAATGCTCATTGAGATCATCGGTGGTACGGGAAGGGGTCAAACTCGTACTATCATCGGGTACAGAGGGGCAATTCATCAGGCGATAGTGGATGAACCTTGGGCAGTGGTGCCTGACAATACTTCTATATACCGAGTGGCAAAGGTATATTCAGTTATTGACGGCGGTGTAGGCGCAAATAATCCGACAGCTTGCGCGATCGCTGAAGCATTGCGACTTGGCTATGAACCCAATGATCTTTCTGTCCTCTCAGTGGGTACAGGAAGTCTTACCCGTGAAATTCCCCTAGAATCTGCTCAACAATGGGGTGCAACACAATGGGCGTTACCAATTCTTGATGTAATTTTTGATGCCTCATCTGACATTAATAATTACATCGCTAAGCAGATTATTCAGGATAATCGTTACTTGCGTTTGCAATTTAGATTAGATAGCAAATTGACCGGAAAACGCTTGAGTGACGATATAGATGATGCTAGTCCGGTGAATATTGCAAATCTGGTTGAAGCTGCAAGGGTTTACATCAGTCAACGACCAGTGCAAGAAGCGTTAATGAATTTATTGAAATATTGAGTTGATATTTCTCGTTCCTAGTCAGAGGCTGGGAATGAGAAACACAGGGCTTTCCCTTGTGAGTGAGCTACACAGATATCCGACAACTCCAAGAAGTCGGGTATCTCTCCACATAGCCTGTACTTCATCAGACTGCAAGCCGCTGTATCAACTTAATAATTATTATCCAAATTTGAGGCAATGAATAAACCAGCCGCATTGCTATCAAGTGGCTTAGAGAAAAAGTATCCTTGCCCGAATTCGCAGTTTAGCGATCGCAATTTCTCCAGCTGATCCGCCGTTTCTATCCCTTCTGCGATCGCATCCAGTCCCAGATTGTGAGCCAGGGTAAGAATTGTTTTTACAATTTCGGAATCTTCCCCTTCTCCCCGCATACCCTTAACAAAGGAACGGTCAATTTTTAGAGTATTGAGGGGGAAACGGTGCAGGTAGCTTAAAGAAGAATATCCTGTGCCAAAATCATCAATACTTAACCGAATTCCAGAGTTACTTAGTTGCTGAAGCATCGCGGTAGCAGCGGCGGCATTTTCCATCACCACAGTTTCAGTAATCTCCAGTTTCAGACAATGGGCTGGTAACTCGGTTTCCTCAAGAATTTGCTTAATTTGTTCAGTTAAATCGGGTTGGGAAAACTGTTTGCCGGATAAATTGACGCTCATGGTTAACGGCGCTAAGTCAGGAAATTCTAGTTGCCAGAGGTGCATCTGACGACAAGCTTCCCGCAAAATCCAGATTCCCATAGGCACAATTAAACCAGTTTCTTCAGCGACGGGGATAAATTCAATTGGAGAAACTAAGCCGCGCATCGGGTGAGACAACCGCACCAATGCCTCAAAGCCAGCAAGTTTGCCAGTGGCTAAGGAGACAATTGGCTGGTAGTGCAGCAAGAGTTTTGATTTCTGAGCTTGGTTTTTTGAATTTTGAGTTAATGGAGTATTAATTGAGAATTCAGAATTTTCTGGAAGGGCGCGTCTGAGGTCATTTTCTAAATGCAAGCGAGCCACAGCATGGGCGTGCATGGCGGTGGTAAACACCTCGTAGCGGGCTTTGCCGAGAGCTTTGGCGCGATACAAGGCGATATCAGCGTCGCGCAGAATGTCTCCGGGATAGGGACATACATTCTGGATGCCGGATGAGCCATCGCTCATCTGGCCGCCACTCAGAGTAATGCCAATGCTGGCGGTAACAACTACCTCATGCCTATCGAGATTAAAAGGTGTCCGCAGTTCCTCTTGGATGCGTTGGGCGATCGCAATCGGAAAGCTGAGATCGCAAACATCCTCCAACAAGAGGACAAATTCATCGCCCCCAAGCCGCGCCACCGTATCGCCTTCCCGCAGGCAAATTTGCAGACGATTTGCGATCGCAATTAGCAGAGAATCGCCTGTAACATGACCCAGGCTGTCATTGACCACTTTAAACCGATCCAGATCCAGAAATAAAACTGCAAACTGATACTCTGGCTGTCTTCTAGATCGCGCGATCGCTTGTCCCAGCCGATCCATAAACAATGCTCGATTTGGCAAACCAGTCAGCGGATCGTGAAACGCATCATAAATCAACTGTTCCTCAGCCACCTTCCGGTCTGTAATATCAGTCTGCGATCCAGCCATCCGATACCCTTTCCCATCGGCATCTCGAATAGCTAGCCCCCGACAGAGCATCCAGCGGTAGTTTCCATCTTTATGCAACATCCGATACTCTTTCTCGAAGTGCTGAGTCAGCCCTTCCAGATGCGCGTCCAGTGTTGCTTTGACTCGATAAAAGTCTTCCGGATGCACCCGGTTAAACCACTCTTGGGGACTGTCGCTAATTTCGTCTTCTTGGCAACCCAACATGGATTTCCAGCGGGGTGAAAAATAGACTGTTTCTGTTTTCAGGTTCCAGTCCCACAGTCCCTCATTGCTGCCACGAACCGCCAGCGCATAGCGCTCCTCACTTTCCCGCAGCGCCTCTTCTGCTTGCTGGCGCTCCTGAGCTGCCGCCAAAACATTCGCAACAGCTTGCAAGAAATGTACGTCATCTTCAGTAAACTTTCGGTGAGTCGTCGTGTGAACGCTCAACACCCCAAAAGGTTCGCCTTGACCATGAATAATCACACTCATGCCGCTGATGACCCGGTGGTTGTGCAGCAATGGTGTTCCAGAAAAGCGCGTTTCGATGCGGAGGTCTTCGACAATGACTGGCTTCCCTGTCAGCAGCGTATATCCTGCCTGGGAACGGTCGTGAGCGCCTACTTTTGCAGACCCGACAAACCCTTCCTGCCAACCGACACCCGCTCTGAGAAAGAAAGCATTACCTCCCGCCATCAGTTCCAAAACCATGCAATACTTCACTTCCAAGGTTTGGGCAACAATGGTGATGGCTTCATCCATCAGCTTGTCAAGACTCGTGCCAGAAAGCGCCCGTTGACCGAGTTGCGCTATCACTGCTGAGGCACACGCATGGGATCTTAGTTCTTCTTCAGCGGCTTTGCGTTCAGTGATATCGCGTTGCACCGCCAGCATATGGGTGAACCAACCGCTACTATCTGCCAGTGGCACGATATTCAGCTCTACCCAAAATTGCGAACCGTCTTTGTGGTAATTGATTAACTCGGCTCTGACTGACTCCCAGCGCGAAATAGCCTGACGTATTTTGTCTAGTTGCGATCGCTCGGTCTTTGGCCCTTGCAAAAACCGGGGAGTCCTGCCAACAACCTCTTCCAGGCTATAACCTGTCATCCTGGTAAAGGCTTCATTGACATAGACAATCTTAGGGCCAAGCGGCTCCTCCATCGGTTCGGCTTTGGTAATTACAATCCCATCATTAGCGTTGACCACCACTGACTCTAGTAGGCGCAGGCGCTCCTCAGAAAGCGTGAAGAAACGTCCTAATTTTTCTACTTCTTGGTGTGGCGGGGCATAGGTCAAACGGGCCAAATCGCGGCGTAATTCTTGTTGGGCAACGATCTGACGTGCTAAACTTTGCAGTGCCTCTGCCTGTTTTGGGCTGAACTGGCGCGGCACTAGGCTCATATTGGCATCAATGATACGAGGTTGGGGATTTGTCTCTAGTTTAACTTTTTGATTACTAGCTAGTTGTGGTTTTATCATTTATAAATACTCATTTAAGCATGGGTATATATAGGCTGCAAAACCGTTTTATAACTAATATTTTACTATTTTTATTAATTTTTAATATTCTTGTTATTTCTTAACTATTCTCAATCTTTTACAGGATTGATATGTTGTTTGTATGAAGCTACGATTGCTCGTGTGAAGGCAAGGCAAAATATCAAAGTTATTATTATTATCATATTTTGCAGGCAAAATAATATCTAGGCTGTTTCTGGAAGTGAAGAAGGCAAAACTAAGCATTTTTACCTTCTTCCTTGTGGCTGATTTATTTTCTTTCGGCTACGATTCTATGGGAAAAAACAGCCTACTTTTGGAGGAGTATTTCCAGGCAATTCCTTCTGGATCTCGGCTCTTGCTCCAATCTGAAAAGTATGGCTCACTTCTGCGTTTGTAAACAGTGCTGGAATGAACATCAAGCCGCCTTGCCAGTTCGGATTGGATGATACCTTTAGAGCTTGTTGGTTTTTCAGTCGCTTGTTTGTCTTGTAAGCGCGTGCTTGGCTGCTCATCTAGTGAGGTTGTTTCGTCTTCTGAGGCATCATCATCGCTATCATCATCTAGACTGTACTCTTCGCTATCGTCAAATATGGTGCCTAGAGTGCTAGCGGTAACAAAGTAATAAACTGTGCCTTGGTCTTGATAGTCAAGGGCGCGAGCGCCGAATTCCTGAGATTTTGTCTCTAAGTACCGTTGCGCTGCTGATGCAGGCAGATTTGCTTTCATTGCCAAGTCAAGTGCGGTAACGCGCCCTTGGGTTTCTTGGATCAGCTGATGAAAAAAAGGATTTACTTGCTGACTCCACTTTTGCCATTGATAGTTTTGCCAAAGCCTCAAAATAATTCCCAGCAACAGCAGTGCTAACAGCACAGGCCATGCTACAAACAGAAAGGCAATTCCAAAGGCAATAGGCAAAAGGACAACCAGACAACCACCTGCACTACTATTTACGGGTTTTCCAGCCATGTTGCTTATTGAATATACTTAGGTCTTGATATCGCAATAATTGCCGTTGTGGCAAATAATCATAATATTTGCACGGCTATGGGCGATCGCAACCAAACCAAAAGGCAAAAGGCAAAAATAGGCAAAAGCAACGTCTCTACACGTTGCTTTTGCGTTGTTACTTCGGTTGGGACACCTTCAATGTAGAAGAAGCAGTGCGTCCAAACTCTTCGGGAGCATATTGCAGATGAACTTCTGCACCGGGCCAGAGGAACGTGCCTGGGGTGACGGAACGGACGAGGTAGTGCAGGCTGTAAACTCCAGGTTCAAGGCGATCGCTATAAGCGACAATGCGATCGCTATAAATTGTCTTGAAGCCAAAGTTATCGGACTGTGATCGCACGTTGACACCGCTAGTCTGGAAACTGGCATCCACCGCCTCAAACCCCGCCGGGAGATGATCGGTAATCACAACCCGATCCACAGGACGATCGGCGATAATCTCCAAACCAATATCAAACACCTGTCCCGCTTCCACAGTCAACGGCTCATCCTCAGCATAAAGACCTTGTTTTTGCAAGATTTTTTCTTGGCTAACCCGACGAATTTCCCGCACCACTCGCAAACCATTGAATCTCCCCGGCTGATTTCCCTGTAGGCGATAGCGATAAGCAACAAGGTAGTGTAGCGTACCCTGACCAGATTTTTGCAGAATCAGGTCGTGGCGCGATCGCGGTAACTGTGCCATTGGCACTTTAATATCCTGGCTGGGGTTGGTGTAACCTTTAAACTGAGCTGAACCTAAATTTTGCGAAGCTAGTTTCACAGTGGCGGCAAAATTAGGCGGTGTTGGCTGGAGTTGAGTGTATTCCACCAAAGCTGTCAATGCTTGGGCGTTATCATAAGTATTCGGCCAAGTGCCATCGCGCCGCAGTCCCAGAAGACTTTGCACTAGGCGATCCAAAGTTTCAAGCTTACTCTTTTGAGAAATAGCAAGACGTAAAGCTTCAGCTTGTGCAGTTGTTGGCGAACTTAGCCACGATAAGCCTTGGGGAAGATTTATTGTAGCTGTACGACCTGTTTGATAGATATTCTCCTGCAATTGATTCCATAGAGTTTGCGATTCTTCTTGCCACTCTGGAAACCCAGATAAGTAACGCGCCAGTTTAATCTGAGTAACTAAATCAAATTGACTGCGTTGTGCATAGATATCTGCTAAAAAGTCATTGCGTTTTTCTCCCAGTTCTGATAATGCTATCAGGGCTTTTAGTCGCAACTGATTTTTGCATTCTTGAGAACACAAATCATTTTGACCGGGAGCTGCTAGGATTTTCTTTAAGTAGGATTTCAGCCGAGACATCATTCGAGAATCTACTGTCAATCCTGCTTGAGAGGCTTTAGCCAAAGCTTGTGCGGCGTAGGGAGTCACAAAAGGATCTGATTTCTCTTGTCCGGGGAAAGCAGCAAAACCACCATCAGCCTGCTGGAGTTTTTGCAACTTTAAAATAGCTGTAGCTGCTTGCTGGCTGGGGTTAAATTGTTTGAAATTCCCATATTTTTCAGAAAGAGATTGTAAGCTGGATGCGATCGCTAACTGACTCGCCGCAGGTTCCAAGAAAGGTAATTGTTCATCCTGCAAAACTTGTTTCGCTGGTGCGGTAATTTCCGGTATCAGCGTACTAGCTAGGGAAATCTCCAAACCTCCCGCATCAGGAACAACATTTTTATCAACATTCACAGGAATCTTCACCTCTCCCCCCCTTTTTGAAGGGGGGTTAGGGGGGATCGTTCCCGACTCTACAACCTGTTCAGTAATTTCTAACGGCTTCACCTGCAAAGGCACTTCAAAAGCATCAGATATACCGTTCAACTGCGTGGTAAACTTCACCTGAGATTCGCCTGCACTACCTGCAACTATAGGAAAGCGATAGGCGCGAGTTCCAGATTCTGCTTTGGTTTGTATCCCGCGATGATTGTCTGCAAACTGTAAGGAACCGCCGACAACACCGTTAATCGCCAAATTTCCTGTTTGTTGGGTGTTGTTAGTGACAGATAAACCAACTTCCAAGCGATCGCCTGGACGCGCAAACTGCGGCAATATAGGATTAGACAGCAACGGTTTAGTTGTGATAAACGTCGTCTCAGCGTTCCCAAAGCGCAAATTTCCATCAGTAGCAACAGCCATGACCCGCCAAGTCGTCAAGTCATCTGGTAACTTAAAAGTCACGCTAGCTCGTCCACTTTCATCTGTGACGACGCTATTGTAGTAAGCTAAAGCTTGGAAATCCTTGCGGATGCGCGTACTTGCTGCGCCTGCTGATTGTCCCCCGCCATAACCCCAGCCTTTGGGTTTAGCTAATTGATTGGGTTGGACTACTACATTCTGACGATTATCGCTGAAGCGAGTAGAAATAGACTGCTCTGCATAAACAGTTTTTACCAAATCCGGCGGATGGTATCCACTCAATTGCAACACCGCCTCATTCACCGCCATTACAGTAAATTGTCCTTTTACTGGGTTTCCGGTAGCATCCTTCAATTCTAGTTGTACTGTTTGTTCTGCACCGGGTTGTAAAGATGGTGCATTCACCGTCTCGACAATTTTTAAATACTTGTCGTCCAAGTTGGTTTTGAAAGGTGCAAAACCAATTCGCATCAAGTTTTTCAGATTTCCCAAATCCACCTGGTTTATATTAGCGCCTTGTCGAACCAAGACAGCCTCTACTGCTGCATTTGGCAGCATTTCTGGTGTCACTTGGAATTTAATTTGCGGCGCACCACCTTTAACTTTGGTAATTGTTTTATAAAGAGGTTTGTCGCGGACAACTGCAAAGTATAATTCTGCTTCCGGATAGGGAGACTGGATTAAAGCTGTAGCAATTTCACCGGGTTTGTAGGTGTCTTTGTCGAGTTTTACTTCTACGCGATCGCTTTCTCTTTCTCCCCAGTTTACCGCGTTGTCGCCAGTTGCCCAAATCTGTAAATCTGTGGCGGTTACTTCGTCTTTAGAATCAGCAAAGTTGGCGCGAATCCGATAAGAACCGGATTCTGTCGGAGTCAGCGAGACAGATTGAGGACTATTTCCCGATTTTACCTCTACTTCTCCTACCGTCTTATATTCAACCTGATTTTTAGCAGTATTGCTGCCTTCCACTACTCGCGTGACACTGCTGTACTTTATTTGTTGCAGTTGGACGCGCACCCGTTGACCTGCGATCGCTTTTCCGGTAGCATCGGTGACGATAACCTGGACGGGGAAAGGTTGAAGAGCATCAGCAACGAAATTGCTGGAAAGTCCGATTAAGCGAGCGCTCGGCAATACCGTAAACGTTTTAGAATCAGAGACAGACAGATTAGAAACATCCGCAACTTGCACATCCACCCGATAAATCATCGGGTAAGGCAAATCCTTAGCAATTTTGACAATTTGACTACTCTTCCCGCCACCATCTAACACCTGATTTGATTGCAGCACATCGCTGGCGACAGTAGGACTTTCCTCCGGCCAAAACCACTGTCGCCCGAAAGAGAATTGCTCCCACCCTTTCGGTTTAAAATCAGCTTGCGACCTAGTGACATAATATTGAGCTTTCCCTCCTTCCACAGGCGAACCAAACAGATAATTACTAGCAGCTTTCGCTTCAACTTGTTGCTCACCTATAGCAAATTCTTTGTCTAAATTTAACTCAACCTTAAAATTGGGTGGTTTGAATTCAGCAACCCGAAAGTCGCCAGAAATTTCCCTACTATTTTTACCTTTAGCTTGAATGGAATAATAGCCGAGAGGCTGATTATTTCGCAAGGGCAATTCCAGGGAAAACGTGCCAAATTCATTTGTGCTTTGAGTGCCTAAATCTGTCTTTTGACCATCTGGATTTAATACCGTTACTTTATAACTAGCATTTTTGTCCTGCTTGATACTGCCATTTTCTAAATAGTAAGCAAAACCAGTAAATGCCGCCTTTTCCCCAGGTTTATAAAGCTGTCTATCTGAGAAAATTACCCCCCGCGATTGTGGCTTACCATCATCCCAGCCAGAATCAATACCATAGCCATAAGCACCGCTATATTCCTCTGTCCGGGTAAATGCCCAATCTTGATTTTCACGAGCAATTACTAACAATTTCGGTTCTTTCTCAAAGCCAGTATTTCCACCCAAGCACTGCTGCAAATTCTGACGATTTAACAACAGCGTACCATTTTGATCAGTTTCGCCAGTTGCACAAGGCGTAGGTTGAGGACGAGATTTTGCTTCCAACTTTGATTCATAAATCTCAAGGCGTGCAGCTACTACAGGAGAACCATCAGAAAGATGATGCACTCTGACGAAACCTGACTCTGGAAACCACTGTGTAAATACACCCAAATTAGTTAATTGCACCATTCCATAATTCGTCGATTCGCGCCATTGCTGCTTATTATTTTCTAAGTAGCGATTAGTTCGCGCCTGAACGCCATAAGCTAACATTCCCGTAGCGTTACCCAATTTTTCTCGCAAAGGAACAGTAACATCAATAGACTGATTTTTCTTACCCGATACCTTGAAGCTTTGCCAAGAATTGGGATTAGGCAATAAATCGTTTCCCTCTCCTCTCGGATAAGCAGAATCGCTATAAACTAAATCTGTTGGTTGAACTACTCGATAAGCTGCTTTATACTTCGATTCCGGCAAATTTGTTGTAGAAATATTCAGTTGTAAATCTTTACCTGCGGGAAAAATATTCAAGCTGGAAGGCACCCAAATATCCCCAGCTACATCGCCTGTTTCATATTTCAGGGCCACTGGTTTATCCAAAGTTTGCCCAAACTTATCTTTGATGGCACCAATGGTAATTGTATAATTTGTAGCAGGTTCCAAAGCCCAAGGATTGAGGCTAACCAAATTATCCCCATCCGCCGCTTGAATCAGTTTAGGAGCTTGTTTTGGTGCAGGATTTATGGTAATGTTCTCTATAGCTGAATCTGCAACAATGCCGTTATTAAATTGCAGTTGTGGGCTACCTTTCACAAACCGCCCGTAGGTTCCGCCTGCATCCGACTGTCCGTAATATTGGATTTTTTCAAATTTCAGCGGCGAGTAGGTTGCTACTTTACTGACAATTGGCATTGCAGTAAGCAAATTACCACGCGCCGGACGCAAACCGGGAGAAAACTGTAAGCGGTAACGAGTTGCCTTTAAGAGAGTTTGTTGCGGTACTAAAGTATACGTCCAGGTGCGATTTGAAGGGTCAAATTTATCCTGCGGCTGCTCATTATCCGCTGGAGTTGCATCTTTTTCCAAGTCAACTTTGAGCCGCACGCCCTTATTCTTACCTTCTGGAATTAGCTGCGAATGTTCTTGTATTGAAGCAATATCCAATTCCACATTTGAGTTAAATTTCAGGGTTGGCTTTAAATCAATAGCTTGCTCATCGGGATTTTCACTATTAGTGTTAGGTAAATTAGTTAGTTTAATCGTTTCAGTATTGAAAGTCCAAGCCAAATCTTTATCCAGACGATGATTTTTTAGATCCGCTAAACCTGCCTTGAGGGTGACTCTAACTCGCGTTGATTTTGGCAGTGCTTTATCTGCCTGAAATCCCACCATTCGCGGTGTCAAAAATCGAAATTGCCCCGGCAAAGGCGGTATAATTTCAAACTTTTGCAGTTTTTCCTGCTGATTTGGACTATCAAGACTCTCCACTGGAATTACAGCCTCTTTAAACCGGATCAAGATTTGGCTTAGAGGTTCAGCTTCCCCAGTCGGACTAATTTGCTCAATCCAATCTGGTAATTGCGGAGTGGGTAAAGATGGAACGGCTGGAAGTAGGTCATTTCCAGAGAGATTAATCACGCCGCATCCAGCGATAGCTAATACGAGTGCTACGACAACCAGAAACCGCATCCAAATTCTCACGATTGTGCCTATCTGTTGTAAGGATTTATCTGTACTATCCTCTGCAAAAGGGGAAGACAGCGAATCTGTATCAGGAATTGAAACTGGCATAAATTTTCCCCTCATTGCAGGTAATTCATCGGAGGGTAAACCACAAGAGTTACTCCTACATGACTCACTAACAAGAGGTCTACATCTCAACTACTCAGCCTTCCGGGTAGCTGAATCATTACGCTTAAAATCTTTACTTTATGCTGAGCTAGCACTACTCACGCTCGGCTAAGCTCCAGGCAACAAAGTCTAGGGAAAGCAGTACAACTCATTGCCTTATCTACCATCCTCAACAGAACTACCTGATTCTGACGATACCCCTGTGGATGATGGACTGCAAAACCTAGTTCCAACTTGCTAAGAGCAATTCTAGCTTTGCTCTGGCAATAGCGCATGGACTGGTTTTTTGGGGTAAACGTGGGCATCTACTACATGACAGATAGAGTTCGTCAAACTCCTCTCGTTCCTGATGATTTTCTCCGCTTGAACGTAGAACGGCGTAAAAAGGCTAGGGGATTTTTAAGCTGTGTTTTGTGGGAAGAAAATTATGTTGTCTTAATTTTTGCATTAGAAGTCGTTTCTCAAACTTACGGCGTAGAATACGACGAGAAACAGACAAAATATTCTCAGTTAGGTGTGTTGTATTACCTAATTTATAATCCTGAATATTCAAGGCGTGACTAACATGAACCTTTTGAAGTCTATGGCCTGGTTAATGGGAACTATGTGCGTTGCCCCGGTGAGCCTGTATGGATGCCTGAAATTGGTTTGGGAATTGGGCGGGGACGAGGCACTTGTGAGAGATGGACGCGGGAATGGTTGTACTGGTACGACTCTGAGGGAAATCGGTTTCTCACTCCTGAAGAGCAAGCTGAACAAGCACAACAACAGCTTGAATCGCTAATTGCCAAGTTACGACAAAAGGGAATAGACCCCGATAATTTTTAAGTTTGGTAAGGTTAGCAGTGCCTACTTTAGTATTATGAATGACTGTAGATTGATGAGCTACTTCCTTGTATTGTTAATTTAATATTCGTCAGGAGTACAGTAATTCCGGGTAATTTTGTCATATAAATTGAAAATATTTTTAGCTATTTCTTCCGCTTTTTCATCAGTCATTACTTTGATCGTTGACTCAATATTACGTTCTGCTCCAAAAGGTGCCTCTTTTAGCATTTCTTCACGTATTTTACTGAATTTTTCTTTCAATTCTTCCGGAAAATCTTTGACTTGAAGCGCCGATAAATATGCCCAAAAAGCTCGGATCAGTCTTTCTTGTAGTTTGTCTTGCGTTGAAGCCAAGTATTCTACAGCATTTCCCAGTCTTTCCCAAGTGTTATGTGTTGCCATAGTATTCACTCCATACTTACACTATATGCCAAATACCAACTAGCAGTTTCAAGTAACGCTGCATAGATCGAGATTGGTGCTGTTTCTGACATCCATCGCGGTTCCATCCTATTTAGCTAATTCACGAAGGGCATTACGGTAGTTTTTGCGGGTTTCGGCAAAAGCCTGCATCGCGGCTTCAAAATCAGGATCGTAAGCAGTTATTTGAAAACCATCTGCCGTTTCTGTCAGAAAGATAGCATCTCCCTCGTTGACATTCAGTTTCTGCAATACTTCTTTAGGTAACGTTGCTCCCAAAGAATTGCCAATCCGTCGAATCTGGATGACGTGCATACTATCACCTTTTGATTAGATAGTAGTTACGTATGTTATAACACTGTATTGCCAAAGGTCATCTCCCTATTCAGCGATAAAAGTTTTGGCAAATTTTACTGATGCAAGAGGTGCGATCGCGTCTATCCAAAATCGCTCCAATCTTCTAAAGGCGCGATCGCATCTCTCCACAAGATGCTTAAACAGGCGAGGCGGACACACGATGAAACGTAGGATTCTTATCTTTTTTCAATTGTGCTTCAATCGCATCGCAGGCAACCTTGACCCCATTTTCTGCCTGTACCTTAGTGCCAACTTCTGCGGCTTTAGCTTGGTAGCGAGGTTCGCGCAACAGGTGATCGAGTTCCTTAGCTGCACGAGAAGCTGTGTAGCGATCGCGATCGATAGTCCGTCCGACTCCTAAACGAGTAATACGTGCTGCATTGTCTGGTTGGTCGTTACTAAAGGGTACCACCAACATCGGGCGACCGGAACGCAACACCTGTGCAGTTGTCCCCACGCCTCCTTGATGCACAATAGCAGCAGCCCGGTGAAACAGTTCCGAGTAGGGAGCGTAGTCAAAAACAGCAATATCCTTAGATTGCAACTCTTTTGGCAGGTAGGGTTTATCTTTGCCAACCAGCAATACAGCCCGATGACCCAACTTTAAGGTAGCTTTGGCACTTTCGACGTAAAACTCGTCAGCAACCCATACAGCGGAACTTCCCAAAGTAAAGACAATTGGCGGATCTCCCGCATCTAAAAATGATGCCAGTTCCGGAGATAGACCAGTATTGCCATTGCGATCGTAGAAAGTAAATCCGGTGACACAAGTCTGTTTTGGCCAGTCGGGTTGGGGAGTGGCGAAAACTTCTGAGAACAAAGCCAGCACTAAGTCGGGGGAGTTCATCCCTTCAAACATAGGATCGGCAAGGGGAGATAAACCAAGCTGCGCCCGTAACTGTCGCAGGGGTTCACCCCAAGAACTGAAACGACGTTTGGCAAGGCGGATGAGCGCTCCATTGACCCCAGGGCCAAGTATGCGTAGATTTAGCCAACTGGGGAAAGTCGCCACCACTGGCGGATCGTAGGCGGAGAGCAACGACATCGGAGACAACACGCTGGAAATCCAACGAATTCCTGTTTTCTCAACAACGGGCGTTCCTGCGAAGCTCAGAGGGTGTGTCACCAACAGGTCTGCATCGCGCACTGCCGACATCAGATCCGCATAAGTTTCTTGGACATAGGGTAAGATTGCTTGGCGAAAGACGTATTCTGTGCCGTTTTGCTTGTCCATGATCAGACGCACAAGTTCTCGTTGCTGTTCAACTTCTGCGGGAAAATCGGGACGGACTGGGTGGAACTCAAGACCAGCCGCTGCGATTTTGTTACGGTAGAACTCAGCTGTGGCAATTACTGCTTGATGCCCGCGTGCCTTTAATTCTAGGGCGATCGCTATATAAGGATGCAGGTCGCCTAGGGAACCATAAGTGTGTAGAACAATCTTCATAATGGCTACCGTATCTTTTTATAGATGAGTTACTTGTATTACTACAAAACTATGGCGGTTTAAGGGTACTTTCTTCACCCGATTGGTGGACTCTATTGGGTGATTAGGAAGAATTACCCATCATTGTCTTGAGGTGGAAGCGTACCATCTGCCAGTTTCAAGCGCTTAGAGGGAAGATGCGATCGCACTTCCCCTAAAAACACCCTCATCCGGTAAAGGCGATCGCCACAATGAAGTAATGGTAAGTCTTTGTTTTAGTGGGGTTATGTGATGAGACAACCCAAAAATTGGTTGATTTGGCGTATAAACAAGAAATTTCGCGTATTGTTAGCTTTAGTGTTGCTGTGTTTGACAGTGCGATCGCTTCCTTATCTGGCACCTGTTCGCGCCAAAGATATTGCCCAGGACACGCAAGCAATAGAATTTAGCGATCGCAATGGACTTGCTCTCGGCACGTTACTCACTCGCGATCAAGAGCATACTGCTGTTGTGCCGCTGAATCAAGTTTCGCCCCAGTTTATCAACGCTATTTTAGCTGCCGAGGATAAACGATTTTATCATCACGGGGCGTTGGATCTGAAGGCTGTAGCGCGATCGCTTAAAGATGCAATTCACAGCAAAAGAATTACGTCCGGTGCTTCCACTATTACTATGCAACTAGCCCGGATGTTAGATCCTGTTCCCCGCACTTTGCCGGGCAAAATACAGGAAATTTGGCTATCTTGGCGACTAGCAGCTGGCATGAATAAAGATGAAATTCTCGCTGCTTACATCAATCGCCTGCCAATGGGAGGAAATATTTATGGTTTAGAAGCTGCTTCCCGCAACTATTTCGATATTCCTGCAAGCGATCTTAATCTTGCCCAAGCTAGTCTTCTCGCAGCCGTTCCTAATAATCCCACCTACTTCAACCCCTACGACCATTGGAAACGCTTAAAAAAGCGGCAAATTTATGTCTTAAATCGCATGGTTCAAGACAATTATATCACACGTAATCAAGCAGAACGAGCATATAAAGAAGAAATTTCCCTAGCACCTCGACAACAGGGAATTATTGCCGCACCTCACTTTTTATTCTGGGCAGCCAGCCAATTACCTCAGCATAATTCTTCTCAAATTCGCACCACTATAGATCGTCCCTTACAGCAATTTGTGGAAGCGCAAGTTCAGCAGGTAATTCGCGCCCTCACTCCAAATAATGTTCATCATGCGGCTGCTTTGGTAATTAACAACCACACTGGAGAAGTTTTGGCTTATGTCGGTTCTCCCGATTATTTTAATGAAGAATCATTGGGGCGCAATGATGGAGTTCAGGCATTGCGTCAACCGGGTTCAACTCTCAAACCTTTTCTATATGAATTAGCTTTAGAAAATCGTACCATTAGCCCTAATACAATTTTAGCTGATGTGCCAACTCATTACGCTATTCCCGGCGCAAAACTGTATAGCCCTACCGATTACGATGAAACCTTTCTAGGGCCAGTGCGGGTGCGCCTAGCTTTGGCAAATTCTCTAAACGTTCCAGCGGTGCGGGTGTTAGAAAAGGTAGGCGTACAAAATTTTCTTAATCGTCTACATCAATTGGGATTTGAGCATTTAACTCAGTCGCCAGAATATTACGGTTTGGGATTAATTTTAGGTAGCGGTGAAGTTAGCCTATGGGAGTTGGCGAGGGCTTATGTCACCTTAGCAAGACTTGGAGAAGCGACACCGCTTGTAACCACATTTTATCAAACGGGAGATCTACAAAAGGGGGGATTTCAAAATCGAAAATCGGAATGGGAATTAATTACTGATATATTAAGCGATCGCTATGCTCGTGCTACAGCTTTTGGTGTAGAATCTGTACTAGCTTTACCGTTTCCAGCCGCAGTAAAAACTGGCACTTCTTCCGATTTTCGAGATACTTGGACTGTGGGATTTACCACCGATTATACTGTTGCAACTTGGGTAGGCAATTTCAACGGCGAACCGATGCGACAAGTTTCTGGAGTGACAGGTGCAGCACCTCTATGGAATCGAATTATGTTACACCTGCACTCGCATCAAGAACCCGCCGCTTTTCCGCTTCCAAAAAATCTTGTGCAACGTCCTATATGTGCAATTTCTGGGTTGAAGCCTACGCCAGATTGTCCCTCGGTAGTGCAAGAATATTTGTTTACAGAAGATATTAGCAATTATGAGCGTCAGTCACACACTGTTAACTTGGCTTCAGAGTATGATGAGTGGTTGGCAAGGCAGGATCAACCGAGTTTTACTTCTAGTAGTCTAAAGATTTTGTCGCCTCACAATGGCGATTTTTTCCTGTTGCATCCAGGTGAAGAAACGAACCGCAGAGGCGCAGAGGACGCAGAGGGAGGAGGAACGCAACGGTTGGAGTTTAGGTTGGCGGCAATGCCTACGCAGCCTGTAGAGTGGTGGTTGAATGGGGAGAAGTTAACTACCCAGTCGTCCAATTCTCTATTTTGGCAGCTTCGTCCTGGTAAGTGGACTTTGCAAGCTAAAAGCGGTGAAATGATGGATACGGTAAGCTTTCAAGTGCAGTTGGCTGAGTATAGGCAAACACGTCGGGGTTTCTCTATTGCTAACCCTCCGGTGTTGTCGCCTTAGACTTTTTGACTTAATAAAGATTAGTATATAGCGTTTCTCAGTTGGGCGGAATATATCGCGGTTCTGACGTTCTCCCCACCTTGCTAGGGACATGGCAATGCCATATCCCTAAATATGTATCGCACCCAACCCTTGAATTGCTATATATAGCAATCTTAAATAGATTGTGAAATATTTTTTCGTTTGTAAACAGACTTTCTATCCTACCATCTAGTTATTTATAAAAGTGTAAGATTAAATCACATCTGTTGTCTGGTGCGAGAAAGTCTTTGAAGAAATTTAATTGGGTTGCAAGGGCCATCGTAGTCATTGTGTTGATGACTTTGGTTATATTAAGTAAAGTTTTATTTTCGGTTGCTATCACCAAAGATGAAGCTTTTGGTTATCCGGGTGCTTGTCCCATTTGGTCGCCTTCAACCCTTACCTTTCTTGGTACTGCCCAAAATCCTACTAGCCAAGTGTGGTTCACTGGTTTTAATGGCATTATTGGTGAGGTATTTTACCCTTCTGTTGATAAGGCGGCTACGGTAGACTGGCAGTTTTTAGTGGGGGATGGTGCTAACACTTGGGTTGATGAAGAGAAGCAGGATACTACCAGTCAGGTTAATTTAAATAATACGCGATCGCTTTCTTGGAATATCACCAACAAAGCAAAAAATGGCAACTATCAAATTAAAAAAACCATATTCACCGACCCCAACCGAAATACATTAATTCAGCAAGTGACTTTCACTGCTTTGAGGGGAACGTTAGATAACTTCAAACTTTATACTTTGTACCATCCAGCAATTGGCAACGATGGAAAATCTACCACGGGTTACAACACCACCTACAACGGCATTGGGATGCTGATTGCTAAAAATTCAACCAATGGTATGGCATCAGCACTAGCAAGTTCTCTAAATTTCAAAAAAGGTATGATGTCCTCTGGCTTTGTTGGACACAGCGACGGCTGGCAAGACTTAAAAGGTGGTAAAATTGATAATACGATGAACTGGGCTTATAAATCAGCAACCAATGGAAACATTGCACAAATGGCAATGTTTGATTTAAGTCCTTATGCTAAACAGAAATCAGTCACCTTTAACTTAGTTCTCGGCTTTGGCAACAACGAAACCAACGCTAAAAAAGTGGCAGCAGAAACTCTGAACGATAATGTTCCTGATATGCTGTCCGCTTACAACGCACAATGGAACAGCTACACCAATAATTTAAACAACTTTGGCGGCACCGCTGATACTCAATATTACGTAGCTGCAATGGCACTAAAGGCAGCTACTGACAAAACTTCTGGTGCGATGGTTGCAGGTTTAGGCAATCCTTGGGGTAATTCTAACTACTCAATCTGCAATCCGCTAGGCATCGAAATGCAAGGCGGCTACCATCTAGTTTGGCCTCGTGACTTGTATAAAACAGCTAGCGCCTTAATTGTAGCGGGTGACTCGGCTACTGCTTCTAAAGCTCTCGGCTGGTTGTTAACTACCATGCAACAACCCGACGGACATTTTCTTCAGAATGCTTTTGTAGATGGTACGCCTTATTGGACAGGAATTCAAATGGATGAGACAGCGTTTCCAATTATTTTGGCTTGGAAACTCGGTCGTAACGATGCAACAACTTATACAAATCATATCAAACCTGCTGCTGACTATATTGTAAAAAATGGGCCGTGGACTCAACAAGAGCGTTGGGAAGAAAATGCAGGTTATTCACCAGGAACCATTGCATCTGAAATTGCAGCTTTAGTCTGTGCCGCAGACATTGCTAAAGTCAACGGTGATACAACTAGCGAAACTAACTATCTCGCGAAAGCAGATTACTGGCAAGGCATGGTGGAAAATTGGACGTTCACGGCTAGCGGTTCTATCGGCAATGGCAAATATTTTCAACGGATTGATGATAATGGGAATCCCAACGACGGACACATTTTAAATATAAGCAACGGTGGCGGTTCTTATGATGAGCGTTCTATCGTTGATACCAGCTTTTTAGAACTGGTACGTCATGGGGTAAAACCTGGAAATAATCCTTATATCTTATCCTCGATTGCTGCCATTGACTCGACCATTAAACAAACAATTCCCGGTAAAGGAGACGGATGGTTTCGCTACAATCATGATGGTTATGGTGAAACATCAACTGGCGCTGATTATACTGGTGCTGGTATCGGGCGTTTGTGGCCTATTTTCACCGGAGAACGCGGTCATTTTGTCATTGCCAGTGGTGGAAATGCTGACTCTTATTTGGCAACAATGCGTGCATTTGCTAACAGTTCTTACATGATTTCTGAACAAGTGTGGGATTTAAACGCACCCTCTGGTTTTACGCCAGGAACTCCAACGAAATCAATGACACCGCTTTCCTGGTCGATGGGAGAATACATCACGCTGTTGGCATCGAATTATACTGGCAAAGTAATGGATATGCCGGAGATTGTCTATCAGCGCTATGTGAGCAACTTATACAAGCCGCATAAGGATAAAACAGTTGATTACAACCAAGCTTCTGTGCAACCAGGGACAGCTTTAACGATTTACTACAAAGGTTTTTTGGCGAGTTCTGAACAGTTAAAATTACACTGGGGACACGACAACTGGCAAAGCGTCGCTGACAAGCCGATGCTTAAGCGAAATGATGGCTTTTGGGAAACCACAATTTCTATACCAGTGAGTGAAACCGCTTTAAATTTTGCTTTCACTGATGGGAACAATTGGGATAACAACGGAGGCAGCAATTGGAATGAAACCCTCTCCCCGGTTTCTTCCCGAAGATAAATACGCCTGTTGATTGATGTCTAAATATATTTGCGTTTGCTAGGCTATTCAAAGTTTATTTTAAGGCAAATATAGCCATCCGGCTAATCGCGTTTGTTCGCCATTGACTTTAGCCGTCAAGCGTTTTTACCTCAATGATAGTGAGAAAAAGTACGGTATGAAAAACTTAATACAAAAAATATTAAATTTTCCAAATAACTTCAATAGTTTTGAAGGACGGAGCAAGCAAGATGTTCTCTTATTTGACTCCTCATTTGCTGCCCAAGACATTGCCTTTATAATTGACGGGGAGTGGGATGGTTGTAATGGGGTTTTGGTAACTAAAAATGATGAAGTAGCGGTTAATACGGCTGCTGAATTGTTAGGGGCGCGATGGTGTTACAATGGTGCCAAAATCGCCCATACAAGCAGATTGAGTGCTGATGACTTAAGGCGACGTTATGCAGCAGGAGAAAGGCATTTTATCAATGCTAACTTGAGGTGCGCTAGGCTTGGTGAGTGTTTACTTAGTGAAGTTAACCTGAACTGGGCAAAACTGAGTTTAGCAAACCTGAGTGGAGCCAATTTAAGTAAAGCCAACTTAAGTGATGCAGATTTGATTGAAGCCAACTTGACCGAAGCCAACCTGCGTACAGCTAACTTGGCTAGAACAAACCTGGCTAAAGCTAACCTGCGGCTGGCAGATTTAAGAGGGGCAAATTTGAGTAAAGCTTTCTTGAGTGAGGCTAATCTCAGCGAAGCCGATTTAAGGGGAGCAAATTTAGAATTGGCAGACTTAAGAGGCGCTGATTTAACTGGAACTAACCTGAGTGGTGCTAACTTAAGTGGTGCCAAGTTAATTGAAGCTGATTTGGCAACAGCAACCCTATCTGATGACTGAATTTGAGTATTATGGATACGTTATTAAGCATTGCTATTAGTTTGAGTGCGCGTTCATGGCAGGAATTGCAATGCTGTCCTTTCCACCATTAAAAGAGGCAGGAGGAAAAGATAATTGAGGTTAGTAAATCCAAGGAAATCTTAAAATTTTCCTGGTATAGCATCCGGCAATTTGCTCTCATGACGAGACGCTACAAACGAAAAAAAATTACAACTCCTTCAAGGACTATTATAAAATAAAATTGTGAGAAACACAATTTTATTAATTTCTAAATATGGCTAAAGGAGATTTTTGCTTTTATGCAGAACTCAATGATTTCTTGCCCCCTAAAAGAAGGCAAATAACAATTACTCATCTCTTTGAAGAACGAGCATCGATTAAGGACACAATTGAATCTCTGGGTGTACCCCATCCGGAAGTTGACTTAATTTTAGTTAATGGGAAATCTGTAGATTTTTCGTATATTTTAGCTGATAGCGATCGCATCCAAGTCTATCCGGTTTCCGCTGCCGATGAAAACGCAGCAATAATCTCTCTCGTGCGACCTCAACCGCTAAATGTTTTTCTCTTTGTTTTAGATATACATTTAGGTAAGCTGGCAACATCTTTACGAATGTTAGGCTTTGATACCCTTTACCGCAACGATTACGACGACGAAGAATTAGCCAAAATTTCATCTGCTGAAGAACGAATTCTCTTGACTCGCGATAAAGGTCTATTAATGCGTAGTCTAGTAACATATGGATATTATGTCAGAGACACTAACCCAGAGCGACAAATTGTGGAAGTCCTGCGGCGCTTTAACTTATTTGAACGAGTTTCGCCATTGCAAAGGTGTCTGCGTTGCAATGGATTATTAAAACCCGTAGCTAAGGAAACCATCATTGATCAATTACCACACAATACCGCCTTGCAAATTAATGAATTTCATCGCTGTACTGAATGCAGTCAAATTTATTGGAAAGGGGCGCATTATGAACGAATGCAGCAATTTATAGAAGGAGTGCTTTCTTCAGGATGAAGGACTGAGGATTGGGGACTAGGGACTGGGGAAGAGAAGAATATAACCCTGAATTCTCCCCCTACCCCAATCCCTAATTACCTATTCTCAGCCTTTTTTTTGTCCCCAACCCCTAGCCACCAATCCATTCCTTAATGTCAACCTTAAATGCTCGTATGCAGGCGGTACAATCGCCAATAATTCCCGTCGTCGGAGAACTAATCCGCAACCATCCGGGGACGATTTCCTTGGGTCAAGGCGTGGTATATTACAATCCGCCAAAAGAGGCAATTGCACAGATTTCGCAATTTCTAGCCGAACCAGAAAATCATAAGTACAAAGCACTAGAAGGTATTGCACCTTTGTTAGATGTAATTGCGGAAAAACTGAAAGCCGATAATAATATCGAAATTAATAAAAAAAATTGCATCGTCGTCTCTGCTGGAAGTAACATGGCATTTATGAATGCGATTCTTGCTATCACTTCTCCAGGGGACGAAATTATTATCCAAACGCCTTATTATTTCAATCATGAAATGGCAATTACCATGTCGAGTTGCCGTCCGGTACTCGTTGCTACAGACGAAAATTATCAGCTGCGTCCAGATGCGATCGCATCTGCAATCACAAATAAAACTCGTGCTGTCGTCACGATTTCACCTAATAATCCCACAGGCGCAGTCTACTCGCCAGAAGCCTTGCGCCAAGTTAATCAAATATGTCGCGATCGCGCAATTTATCATATTAGCGATGAAGCCTATGAATATTTTACCTACAATAACGTAAAACACTTTTCTCCAGGCTCAATTTATGCTAATACCGATTACACAATTTCACTTTATACCCTCTCAAAAGCCTACGGTTTTGCTTCTTGGCGTATCGGATATATGGTAATTCCAGAACATCTGCTGGTGTCGGTAAAGAAAGTCCAAGATACAATTCTAATCTGTCCGCCAGTCATCTCGCAGTATGCAGCATTAGGAGCATTGCAAACAGGAGTTGCTTACTGTCAGGAAAAAATTAGCGCGATCGCATCCGTGCGTCAACTCCTACTAGAAAAACTTAGTGGCATACAAGATATTTGTACAGTTCCCCCCGCAGACGGAGCATTCTATTTTCTGTTGAAAATTCATGCTAATCTGCACGCAATGGAGCTGGTAGAAAGACTAATTCGCGAACATGGTGTAGCTGTCATTCCCGGTACAACCTTTGGTATGGACGACGGTTGTTACTTGCGCGTCGCCTACGGTGCATTGCAACAAGAGACCGCAGCAGAAGGTATTGAGCGATTAGTGCGCGGTTTGAAGACAATTTTAGCGGCTTGATGTAACCTTCCTCGTTCCCAGTCAGTGGCTGGGAACGAGAGATTTACACAGTTTGTAATTCCAGACTGGGATAGTCAATATATCCCTTCTCATCTCCACCATAAAACGTGTCGCGATCCGGCTTATTGAGTGGAGCATTAGCTGCAAAACGCTCTGGCAAATCAGGATTTGCAATATACAGCCTACCGTATGCCACCAAATCCGCATCACCAGAAGCCAAGACAGCATTCCCCAACTCGCGGTCATATCCTCCCGCCGCAATCAGCATTCCCTTGAAGATGGGGCGGAAGTATCCCACAGACAAGCCGCCTGTATTGACTTCTAGCGTAGTATTGCCATCAAGTCTCGGCTCCACAATGTGCAAGTAAGCCAAACCAAAACGGTTCAGTGCAGAAGCTACATAGCTGAACAAAGCTGCTGGATTTGAGTCAGACATACTGTTAAAAGTGCCACTGGGAGAAAGGCGAATTCCTACCCGTTCTCCACCCCAAACACTTACCACCGCTTCAGTTACTTCCATCAAAAGTCGGGTGCGGTTCTCAATTGAACCCCCATACTCATCGGTGCGTTTATTCGTGCCATCCTGAAGAAACTGGTCAAGTAAATAACCGTTAGCGCTGTGAATTTCCACACCATCAAATCCCGCCGCCAAAGCATTTTCAGCACCTTGGCGGTATTGTTCAACAATCCCTGGAATCTCTTGAGTTAAGAGGGCGCGAGGAGTTACAAAGGGTTTTGGCCCCTCATTAGTCATCGCTTCTCCGACGGGAGCGATCGCGCTTGGTGCTACTGGCAATTCTCCTCCCGGTTGCAGTGACGGGTGAGAAATGCGCCCAACGTGCCACAGTTGTAGAAAAATCCGCCCGCCACGCGCATGAACTGCATCCGTTATCAATCGCCACCCAGCCACTTGTTCTTGCGAATGAATCCCTGGAGTATTGGCATATCCCTGTCCTTGCGGCGATACTTGAGTTGCCTCAGCAATAATTAACCCCGCTGATGCCCGTTGTTCATAATAAGTAACATTCATTGCTCTGGGAACATTTCCTTCACCAGCACGCATCCGAGTTAACGGAGCCATCACAATTCTATTAGGAAGTTCTAAGGAACCCAACTTAACAGGTGAGAAAAGATTGACATTAGCACTCATAGATAGAATCTCCATTGCAACGACATTAAAGTATCAGGAACTTCAGCCAGCTAGTACAATACTTTCGCTGGCTGAAATCACCGATATAAAAACTGACTAATTTAAGCAGCTTGCTCTATTGTTGAGTTATTCTGTGGAAGTAAATCGTTGACTTTGGCAGCAAACACCCCCAGAGGCGCTACCCCAACTACTTGATCCACAACTTGACCATCTTTGAAAAACAAAACAGTTGGAACAGCTTGAATTTTGTATTGATTAGCCAATTGCCCGTACTCATCAATATTCAACTTGCCAACCTTAGCAACTCCTTCAAAATTGGCAGCTAATTCTTCAATCAAAGGATTGAGCATTCGACAAGGCCCACACCAAGCAGCCCAGAAATCTACAACAACCGGAACTGAACTAGCAAGGACTTCGTTTTCAAAGTTATCTTCTGTCAAGATGACATACTTAGAGTTGTCTGACATAATTTTCAGCCTCCTTCAGGCTGGAGCGCAACGTGAGGCGAATCAACTGGTTTAGTAGTTAAACAACCATTTAACTAAATACTAGAACAATCTTCTATAGTAGTCAAGTAGTTATTTAACTATTTTTAGACATAAAATAGAAATTATGAATAACAACGATAGCGTTCAATCCCCCTCGGTGTATCGAGTTGCACAAGGGGACATAGAACGTCGGGCGAAAATATTTGCGGCTCTCGCTGACCCAACGCGCTTGCGGATTGTGGAGATGTTAGCTCTTTGCGACGAGTGTGGGGAAAAGAGCGGTTCCGAGATAGCCAATAAGTTAGGGATTAGTCTGGCTCTATTTTGTCATCACTCTAAGACACTGCTGGAAGCTGGGTTAATCCAAACCCGAAAAGAAGGGCAAACCAAGTATAACTCGCTGAATCGGGAGTTACTGCAAGATTGCTTCGCCAGTTTGATGCCCAAATAGCAGCTCTCTATCATCTCTGGTTTCCAGGCTCTGACTGGGAACCAGAGTAAAAGTAGTCACACTTTTGATTTTGTTGTTTGCAGCCAGAAGGGAAGAAAACCCTTTAGCCAATTTTCACATTCGCTGCCATAAAGTAATTGCTTTTGTATCTGTTCTTCGCGAGACTGTGCGCCTGGAAGTGTCAGCATATGAGCGCCAAGGGTAGTCCATTTTCTGAGCATTTTTTTGGTCATTTCAGGATGGAACTGTACGCCGTAAGCATTATCTCCATAACGAAAAGCTTGTGTTTCAAAAATCTCACCTTTAGCTAACTTAACTGCTCCTGTTGGCAGTCCAAATCCCTCAAGGTGCCAGTGATAAACATATCTAAGGGAGTCAAAAGGTTCTTGTGCTGCGTCTGCTGGCTCGACTGAAAAATAGCCGATTTCAGTCATGCCCTCTGGATGAGGTGCAATGGATGCACCAAGTACACGCGCCAATAACTGAGCGCCCAAACAAATTCCGAAAAAAGGCTTACCAGAAGAGAGAACAGTCGGTATCCAATCCAGTTCTGTACGGATAAATGGTAGGGTTTCGCTATCGTTTGCGCTCATAGGCCCACCAAATATGACAACAGCTTCGTGGCTGTCCATCGTGTGTGGTAGTTCCTCTCCGATGCTGGGACAACGGATATCAAGTTCATAACCGTTGCTGCGGAGAATTTGCCCAACAAGTCCGGAATCTGATGTTTTTTGATGTATAACTAAAAGAATTTTTTTCACTATTGCATCTGTGTAAAGTTAGATAAGAATTTTCCTTGGGGGAGGCAATATAAACTGTTTGTTCTGGTACTGCATTAATACGGTTGAAATACTGGTAATATCTTCCTTATACTGCCTGTGGCATTGATAATGAAATTTTAGGCGATGAGTGTGGTGGCTTGCGGTTTCTTTTAGACACCAATAGCATATTTTCCTCAAACGCCACCCACGTTGCTCAATGATAAAAATACAAAGCAGTACGGTACTGGCTTCCCAATCTACGTTCTGTAAGTCGCTTCGAGTAGTCCAGTAGAAGGCTGGGCTTGTGTTACGGTCTCCAAAGCGCACACTACGTCTGGTAATGCAATTGTACTAAAGGGTAAAATAAATATAGGCTCAACTTGTTGAAACCTAGACTGTGTGAGACTTTGAAATATTTTTAAATAAAATATCCAAAAACAGTTACAGGTCAGATACTTGCGGGTACTCTAGATATATAACCTTGGGTAGATGAAGTTATGCAATTTTTAGGCAAGTGGCTGGAAAACTGTTATATCCCCTGCAATCCTGCTGACTCCGCTGATTGTTACGATCGGCAACCAGCGTATCCGCGTCCGCAATTGGAGCGATCGCACTGGGTTTGTCTGAATGGCTCCTGGAAGTTTACATTTGATGACGATGGCAAAAAAATTCGTCCTTCAGATATTTCTGAGTGGACACATACCATTCAAGTCCCCTTTGCTCCCGAATCCGCCCAAAGTGGGATAGGCGATACGGGTTTTCATCCTAATTGCTGGTATGAGCGGGAATTTGACGTACCGGAAGGTGAGGGGCGGGTACTCCTCCATTTCGGAGCTGTAGATTATTGTGCGAAAGTCTGGGTCAATGGTCAGTTTATGACTGAACATGAGGGCGGTCATACCCCATTCACTATAGATATTACATCTGTATTGAATAAAGATGAACCCCAGCGGGTAACACTTTGGGCGCAAGACGATCCGCAAGACTTAGCTAAACCTCGCGGTAAGCAAGATTGGCAGTTGGAACCCCACAGTATCTGGTATCCGCGCACCAGTGGAATTTGGCAGACTGTTTGGGTTGAGCGCGTTCCCTCTACTTATATTCAGCGTATCCGCTGGACTCCGCACTTTGAGCGGTGGGAGATTGGTTTTGAGGCTTTTGTTGGGGGTGAGCTGCGCGATGGCATCCAAATTAAAGTTAAACTAACCGTCGGCTGTCATCTGCTGGTAAACGATACCTACGAAGTGATTAACGGGGAGATTCACCGCCGCATTGCTTTATCTGACCCTGGTATCGACGACTACCGCAACGAGTTACTGTGGAGTCCGGAGAAACCGACTTTAATTGATGCCTCTGTGCAGTTGTGGTCTGATGACAAGCTGTTGGATGACGTAAGATCCTATACAGCGATGCGGACTGTGTCAACTCAGCGCGATCGCTTTATGCTTAACGGTCGCCCTTACTATCTGCGGCTGGTTCTAGACCAAGGTTACTGGCCCGACACGCTGATGACTCCACCCTCAGATGAGGCGTTGCGGCGCGATGTGGAGTTAGCCAAAGCGATGGGCTTCAACGGTGTCCGCAAGCACCAAAAGATAGAAGACCCCCGTTTCTTGTATTGGGCGGACGTACTTGGTTTGATGGTCTGGGAAGAAATGCCCAGCCCCTATCGCTTCAGTCCCAAAGCCGTAGAACGCATTACGAAGGAGTGGACTGAGGTAATCGAACGCGATGCCAGCCATCCGTGTATTGTAGTCTGGGTGCCGTTCAACGAATCTTGGGGAGTTCCCGACTTGACAGCAACAGACGCGCATCGCCACTGCGTGCAAGCACTCTATCACTTAACCAAAACTCTAGACCCGACTCGCCCTGTAATTGGTAACGATGGCTGGGAAAGTGCGGCGACCGATATTTTGGCTATTCATGACTACGATAATAAGCCGACTCGGTTATCCAAGCGCTATGGGCCAGAGGTGAAGTTATCGGATCTGTTCGATCGCCAGCGTCCGGGTGGGCGCGTCTTGACGCTTGACGGGTATCCTCATCAAGGACAGCCTATCATGCTGACTGAGTTTGGGGGCATTGCCTACGCACATCGGGAAAGCCCTGATTCTAACAAAATATGGGGATACGTGCGTTCTGAGAATCTCTCAGAACTGGAAGTAAGGTATACCGCGTTACTGAACGTGGTTAACAAAGTCGAATTATTTAGCGGATTTTGTTACACCCAGCTAACGGATACTTTTCAAGAAGCTAACGGACTGTTGTATGCTGACCGGACACCGAAATTCCCCATAGAAGCGATCGCATCTGCGACTCTAGGTAGGGGCGGCGAAGACGAGGAAGACGCTATGCTCTCAGGGATGAAAGCTGGATGGTCGCAAGACAAAAATGCATTCCCTGGATCTGTTGAAACCGGATGGTCGCACTCTGAAGCTGTACAGCAGATACCCCATTGCGGAGGGAATTATAGCTCCTAGTCCCAGCAATGAACCTGTAGCCGCAAATCCTCATCTACGTTGGCATCCCTTGCGGGGAGAATGGATAGCTTATGCTTCGCATCGTCAGGGGCGGACTTTTATGCCGCCCCCAGAATACAATCCTCTAGCACCTACCACCGATCCTAACTTTCCCACTGAACTACCCCAAGGTCGATATGATGTAGCGGTTTTCGATAACCGCTTTCCCTCAATGACGCTGGCGGCGCATAACCCACCCGCCAGCATTGTTGAAACTCTCCCCGCAGATGGTGCGTGCGAGGTGGTGGTTTTTACTCAAGATCCGCAGGCTACTATCGGTTCCCTGGAACTGGATCATTTAGAATTGCTGTTCCAAGTTTGGAGCGATCGCACTCGCGTTATCGGCGAAAATCCCCACATTCAGTATGTGTTGCCGTTTGAAAATAAGGGTGTAGAAATGGGGGTGACTTTGCAGCATCCCCACGGACAAATCTACGCTTATCCTTTTGTCCCGCCTGTTCCCGCCCGAATGCTAGAGCGTCAGCAGGCTTATTATCAGGAAAAGAACCGGGGGTTGCTGCAAGATTTGATACAAAAGGAAATCGAAGACAAGCAGCGGATAATTTATCAGGATGAGCATGCGATCGCATTTATCCCCGCTTGTGCGCGTTATCCTTACGAAGTTTGGCTTGCGCCCATCCAGCCTGCTGCAACTTTCATGGATCTTACCCCAGAGCAACGGGCGGGACTTGCCAAAGCTTTAAAGACTGTTACTCTTAAATACGATGGTTTGTGGAATCGTCCCTTTCCTTACTTGATGGCTTGGTTCCAAGCACCTACCGATGGACAACCGCATCCAGAAGCACACCTGCACGCTGAATTTTATCCGCCTTATCGTACCAAGGATCGGCTTAAGTATCTGGCGGGAACTGAACTAGCAGCAGGGATGTTTGCTAATGATGCGCTTCCGGAGGAGAAAGCTAAGGATTTACAAGCTGTAGCCATAACACTTGAAAATCCGGTACGGTTGTGAATCAAAACCTAACCCCCTTCCCCCCTTCCCTGCAAGGGAAGGGGGAAGAACTCCGGCTATGGGCTGGAGAGGGGTTTCCTGGTGTAAAAGGTGAGTTATGAATCAATTTAGTGAAGAAGTTTCCTCGAAAATAGAGTTAATCCGAAAAGCCCTAACTGAAGCCGACGCGCAGGGTTTACGACTACGCGGCACAGATTGGTTCGCGTGGGCGACTGCTGGGGGTTCCAGCACCGTACTGCTAACCGCAGAAACCGGAGTCGCAGAAGTGCTGGTGACAGCCCAAGATGCCTGGATATTAACTGACGAAATCGAAGCGCAGCGTTTTAAAGATGAGGAAATTTCAGCAAATTTCCAGTTTTACGTCAATCCTTGGGCTGATGCTGCGGCGCGTGAATCTTTTGTGCAGGAAGCTACTAATGGAGGGAAAGTTTTAAGCGATCGCCCGCTTCCTCATGTCGAGAAGCGATTACCCGCGTCTCTACAACATCATAAACGAACCCTGATGTCAAGTGAGCTGGAGCGATATCGCCAGCTAGGGCGTAAAGCAAGCGAAGCGATGACAGAGGTGCTAAAAGCTGCCAAGCCGGATTGGACAGAATATCAGCTTGCGGGTGCGGGTGCAGAGGCTTTGTGGGCGAGGGGCATACATCCAGCGCTGACGCTAGTAGCAGGCGAGAGACGTTTACCGCTTTACCGTCACGCTACCGCTAGCGGCGAAAAAATTGGACAGCAAGCGATGCTAGTGTTTTGCGCTAGGGAACATGGTTTGTATGCAAATCTTACCCGATTTGTGTCATTCGGTTCGTCCGATGAAAGCGCCAAATTACACCGCCATGTCAGGGAAATTGAAGCGGAAGCTTTAAATTTTTTAAAGCCTGGGGTATCGCTTAATGCAGTTTATGACACTTTGGCTAATGCTTATCAAAAGCACGGTTTTCCTAATGCCATCCGCCAACATCATCAGGGTGGAACTACGGGATATTTGGCGCGAGAAGTTGTAGCCAATCCCACGACTAATGACACGCTGGCGGAGAATATGGCTGTTGCTTGGAATCCAAGTGTACCAGGAGCAAAGATTGAAGATACTTTTGTCCTTGCTAATGATGGCAAGTTGGAAAATCTGACTTTAGATCCAAATTGGCCTAGCGTAGAGGTAGAAGGAAGGTTGCGCCCCGTACCCTTGGAAGTTGGATAATGGAAATGCCCTAGCGAATGGAATTCGCGGCTATACACACGAAACCTGCTTTACAAAGGTTTCAAAATACCAAATTTTCTTAAGTCCGCGCAGGCGGACTTTGTTTGTATAGCCGCGATTTCTAATCGCCAGGGGATTTTCTGCCAAAGGTATATTCAGCAACGCGGGGTAATATGTCACAGGAAAGGATTGAAAAGCTGACTCCAGAGAAAGAAGCTTTAATCCCTGTTTATCGCGAAAAGTGGCGAAAGATTGCGCTTTCTACTGAACCGATTGATAAAGAAAAAGCTGCAAAAGCGATAAAAAAAGCCTATGCTTTTATAGGCTTGTCTCAGCCTGAAGTTATTTTTTATTCTAGTCCATATTCAGGATTCAGATATTTACAGCAATTAAAGGGCTTTAGTGACTGGATTGGCGAGCAAATGAGGGCCGAATTAACTACAAAACTGTGTAGCGAGTTAAGGAACAAACTGCAAAACCAATGTGGTCAAGTATGGATGCAACTAGAGAGGCACTTGGAAAGCAGGCAGTTCATTACACTATGTAGTCAACTGGAGAATCAACTCAGAAATCAATTTGGTAGTTCTTGGATTACACGTTTGTATATTCAATCCGAAGTGTGGAGCTTTCATGGAAGTAGATTTGATTTTTGTATTTCAGCCTTAAATTGTGCATATCCTCGAAGAGAATGGGAAGTATTTAAGCTGCTAGTCAAGGATTGTGGCTGGATTTTGTTAGATGATAAAATTTGCCTCGTATGCGATCGCCCTCGCGTCCTCTCCTTCGACAACCAGCAGCGTCTCCACGGGGAAGGCGCACCAGCAATACAGTTTGCCGACGGATACAGTCTCTACGCCTATCATGGCGTGACATTACCTAAAAAATACGGCACAGATCACCCGCACCACTGGCAAGCTTCATGGCTTTTAGAAGAAAATAACGCCGAACTGCGGCGAGTGTTAATTCAGGGAATTGGCTACGATAGGATTGCCCACGAATTAGGGGCAATTGAGTTAGATTCATATCAAGAATATACTTTATTAAAAATTGATACTGATATTGATATAGAGCCAATATATTTATTAAAGATGACTTGCCCAAGCACCAAATTTATTCATGTTTTGCGCGTACCGCCTGATGTAGTATCGGCGCGAGAGGCTATTCGTTGGGTGAATTGGGGAATTTCCCCGGAAGAGTTTGCCATTCAAACTTAAACCAAAGTCATGTACATTAGGGCTAATAATATAAAACCTACGTAGGTTGTCTTGAGTAACGAACCCCAATTATTATAAGAATTTGTTGAGTTTTACTATCGTTCAATGAACTTACACTTATTTTTAGTTGACAAGAACTAACATTTTTAGTATTTAAAATTACAACCTACCTTAACAGTAAGACTATTCTTTAGCTAGAAGTATAGATTAAGTAGTAGCAATTACTTTGGTTAGTAGCAACTAATAAAAAATATTCTTGTAGGGTTTAAATACCATAAGACAAGAATCTTTTATGCTCTTTCGTGCTTTAATTATTGACTTAAGCTTTTAGCTATCAGTCTCAGAAGTTAACTGCGCGATCGCTCTTGAGGCAAATTTCTCGGCGATTACTTTTGGTAGTTTATCTTCTGAATCTATAGCACTCCCATAAAACCCAAACATCGTTAAAACTTTATTTGATCCAAGCCATGACTCACTTTGGTGTAATTTGCCCACCTTTTGCTGGTCATATTCATCCTATGGCAGCCTTGGGACGAGAGCTGCAACGGCGCGGTCATCGCATCACCTTCCTGCAAATACCCGATTTAGAAACAGCAGTGCGCTCAGAAGGACTAAACTTTTGGCCTATTGGAAAGTCTGCTTATCAACCGGGCGAACTTGCCGAAAGCTTTACAGAATTAGGTAAATTAAGCGGTATAGAATCCCTACGTTATTCAGTGGAAGTGTGCCAACGTTTCACAGCTACGATGTGCGAGGATGCCCCCCGTGCCATTGCAGAAGCGGGAATTGAAGCACTGCTGGCAGATCAGCTAGAACCAGCAAGCGAAACGGTAGCCGAATACTTGGGTATCCCTTTTGTTACCGTGTCCTGCGCCCAAGCTATCCACCGCAAAGCAGAAATTCCTCCCTTCTTCACTCTTTGGAACTACGAGAATAAGTTGTGGGCGCGTCTTCGCAATCAGGCTGCTTATTACCTATTAGATCGCAATAGCCAACCACTTCTGCAAGCCCTCAATCAGTATCGTAAACAGTGGAAGTTACCAGTCGTTCGCAAATTGTATGCCTCCCGTTCTCGACTTGCCCACATTAGCCAGCAACCCGCTGCTTTTGATTTCCCCTGCACCAACCTACCAAAGCACTTCCATTACGTCGGGCCTTTTCGCAATCCCTCGCCGTGCAAAATTTCCTTTCCCTACGAACGGTTGACCGGGCAACCGCTGATCTATGCTTCGTTGGGAACTGTGCAAAATACTAAAGAGGATATTTATCACTGCATCGCCGCAGCCTGCGAGGGGCTGGATGTGCAACTGGTTATCACTCTTGGGGGCGGGATGGATGTAGAAGCGGTGCAAGGACTGCCCGGTTCTCCCTTAGTTGTAAAATATGCCCCTCAACTAGAACTGCTTTCCAAAGCTAGGTTAACCATCACTCACGGAGGACTCAACACGGTACTAGATTCGCTGAGTCACGGGGTTCCTATGGTTGCCATCCCAATTACATACGAACAGCCAGGAACGGCAGCGCGAATTAAGTGGACAGGGACTGGGGAAGCGCTTCCTTTGGCTAGCCTGAACGCGACTGAACTGCAAGCAGCTATTCAACGGGTGCTAACGGAGGATTCTTACTTAAATAATGCCTTAAAGTTGAAGGAATCTATCCGTCAATCAGGCGGCGTAAAAAGAGCTGCTGATATTGTTGAGCAGGTGGTCAAGTCCGGGCATCCCGTCCTGTCGGGGTTAACTCCAGTTGTATCTAGAGGGGTTGCCTATTCTACCTAATGATTTTGGTAGTGAGGAGGTTCTCAACTTTAGTTAATCCTAGTGATGCCACTTAACTTATGGCTTGGGAATTATTAGCTTCCTGCCAAGCTGTCCATGCGGAATATATGTCTTCCTCCACAAGTCCTTTCTTACTAAAATCTACGGTATGATCGACTAACACTTTGAGTGTTGAAGTGTAAGTGTTCCCAATTATTTCATGCCCGTAGCCGATAACTTTGCCGATGTGTCCTGTTTTTTTGCTTAGGACATAATCACCTATATTAAGCATAATTACCAAGCCTCTTTGTTTTCTTAAAAGATTTCTGTTTGTCTAATTAATTTTATAAAAGCTCTACTTATTATTTACTCTTTCTAGGAGCTAATTAAAGCTAATTTTCAGGACTATCTGCGGTAGGATGTAGTGTTAAGGGCAATTGTGATAAATTATACTAAACTTATTATAAAATAGTAAAAGATGTAGAGTTAAATTAAATATTGAAAGAATAACTATTGCTGGTTGAGGTAAAGGTTAACGAAATGAGGCATACTATGATGTTAATAAAAGTCAAGTTTTTATATAGATATCATAGTTAGTGGGAAATTATATTTTCCTGGTTCAGTTAGGGATAGCCAGCCACAAAAAAATTACTTTTCCAAATTTTTCGTTGAGAAAATACGAAAAAAAGTCAATGTAACGCTAGTTCGTAATAAATTATGATGGACTTCCAGCAGATATTTGGTAAAACACCTGAAATGCAAGCCAGCGCACCAGGGCGGGTGAATTTGTTAGGCGAACACACCGACTACAATGATGGATTCGTGTTACCAACAGCGATTCCACAACGGACAACGGTAAATTTGGGTTTCAGCAAGGATGGACAGCACCACTTTTACTCACAAGAACTCGACGAACGGGTAAGCATTTCAGACAACGAACACACGCCGCCAGGATTCGCCAGCTATATATTAGGGTGCATCAGGCTTTTGCAGCAGGAAGGACAAGCAATACCGCCGCTGAACCTGCACGTTAGTTCGTCGGTACCGATGGGGTCGGGTTTGTCTAGCAGTGCGGCTTTGGAAGTTGCAACGCTCAGGGGAGTGCGATCGCTCCTCAATCTCGATCTCGATGATGTCCGCATCGCCGAAATAGCACAACAGGCGGAAATTCAATATGCTGGCGTCAACTGCGGCATTATGGATCAGATGGCTTCGAGCTTGGCTGACACAGATTCTATGCTGTTTTTAGACACGCGATCGCTAGAACGCCAAGTTATCCCTTTCCCTGCTGGTGCAGAAGTTTTGGTAATCGATAGTGGCGTACCGCGCACTTTGGCGACTAGCGGATACAACCAGCGTCGCGCTGAGTGCGAAGAAGCGGCGCGATCGCTGGGAGTTAAAGCACTCAGAGATATCAGCGATCCGCAAGCAGTGGAAAATTTACCCGAACCTCAGCGGCGTCGCGCTCGTCATGTCGTCACCGAGGATAACCGAGTGCTGGAGGTTCTGCAAGGAGTGTCAGCACAGCGGTTTGGGGAATTGATGAATGCTTCACATGCCAGCTTGCGCGACGATTACGAAGTTTCCGTCCCAGCGCTGGATACCCTCGTGGCGATCTTGCAAGAAACTCCGGGAGTTTTTGGTGCGAGGCTGACTGGTGCTGGTTTTGGGGGCGCGTGCGTAGCTTTGGTTGAGGCGGGAAAAGCGGGCGCGATCGCGCAAAACGTACTTGAACGTTACAACAATGCAGGTAACACCGGACGCATTCTAGTTCCAGAAATTTAATTGTAGTCTTTTAAAACCTTCCCCAACCCTCGCCGTAAATGGCGAGGGTTGGGGAGGGCTGGCATTAGTTTTAGCAATTAGCCAACTTCTATGCTATCGCCTGAAATTGAAGGCCATCGGACAGTCAGAATAATAGAATCTTCAAGAGCAGACCAAGAATGAGCTACACCAGGCACCCAAAGAACATAGTCACCCTCACTAGATAATAATACTTCTTCCTCCGGAAATTGCAGGCGAAATCGCCCTTTAATCAGAATAGAAAGTGTAGTTGCTTCCTCGTTCGTTGCCCACTGATTTCTACTATCTCCTGCTTGGTGGACAGCCCATTTTACCTCTAAATCCGTGGTCGAACGCGGGTCATCCGTCGGAGTTACAAAGTGACCAAGAATCCAACCCCAACGTTTTTTACCTTCAGTCTGAGCGTTTCCAAAAATAACTTTAGGCTGCATTAGGTAATATCAAGTAGCGTTCAAATATGTCATGCTGTCTTCAGCATCGCATATATAGCCATCCTATTTAAGTTGTGAACAAGTATTCCCTTGGTGTAAGGGGACGGCAATGCCTTGTCCCTACAGGGGTTGACAAATCATTTGAGATTGCTATAGCCATCCTAATTTATTTAGATTCTCCCTTTTCTCCTCTTCTGCGCTCTCTCTTTCCCCTGCGGTTCGTAAAAAAAAGGTAAATTTCACACATAAAATAGGATTGCTATAGTTCCTATGAATGCAATTTGGTACAATCAAACAATTTTGACATTGCTTCCCTTAGCTTTCTTCGGCTTACAACGAGACAAACAAGCCTCAAGATAAGGACAGTCTTCACACTTGATTGCTTGCCCTGGATTAGCACACCCACAGGGAAGATGCAGCAAACACTCTTGAGGTTTTTTCAGTGCAAAACTGAAGGTTGTTTCTCGCAAACAAATAATGAAATCTCGTGCAATCATAATAATTTTGTTTTTCCCTATTTGATATTTAAGACAGATTTTGCTGTTGATTTCACAGCAGAACTCATATCAGCCAGAGTCTGAGCAATCGGACGCTGATTATGCAGAAAAACCCGCGCACACTTGCGTCCCGGCATCCCGGAAGCCGCCTGATTTTTCGACTCCTCAGTCCATCCTGTACCGTTTAAACCAGTACCTGCTGCACCTTTAATTTGATAAGGGGCAAAAAACTCAATCCACGTATGTTTACCAGGCAGTGCAAGGGATGTTTCTAGCATTGAAGGTACAGCTTGAAACATCGCAGCATCTTTTGGAATCTTACCCACACTGGGGTCAGCTTGAGCTTCCTCCACATAGCCAACTGAATCCGCAATTAACACCGAGGGAATCAAATACTTCTTTTATTTTCGATATCCTGGGAAATTTCAGCTTCAGCCTAAAAGCTTGTCTTACTTCTACTTAAGGAATAGTTTTATGTTAAATAAGATTGTATTTTAATATACAAAATACTTGCAGCGTAGGGTGCGTTAGCCAAGCGTAACGCACCCTACCAAACTAGACGCCAGGCGATACACCAACATCCTTTAATTTTGCAGGCTTAAAGAACCCATAATAACCTGCTGCTGCCGCCGTGAGAGCATTAAGCCAAACATTGTTTCCTAAGATTGGCATTAAGCCGAAAGTTGTGTTCGTTAAGGGCAACAAACCCATAATTGCTATCAAGGTATATACAATAGCAAAACCTTGATTGAATACCAGCGCACCACTAGGGCTAGTAGCCGCAGCAATTCCCAGAATACCCACTACAATGTGTACGGCATTATGCAAATAATTGGTGGGAAATAGTCCCAACACATTGCCGTATCCGTCACTAAACTTGAGATTAGGTACATAAAGCGGCGCATCGGATGCAACTTCAGGCATAGCAGTAAAGCCTGGTATAAATCCAACAATGCCTACAAACAAAAAGAAGATGCCAATGGCTAGGGCAAAAGCACGCTCTTTGTCGCTAATCCGGTTGATTAAATCAGCATAACGCTGTTGCATATTGATACCTCATTTCTAACAAAAATCACTCACAATTGGTCAGGGAGGAATTTCGGTTTAACTTACTATCCGTCATGATGGTAAGAAGTAATCCGGGGAACTTCCTGCCGGATACTATACTTTTTATTAAACTGATTTAATATCGCTTTAAATCTACCCAAAGGCATTATTGAATTGGGTTGAGCAGTTTATTGCTCTACATAATAAGGAATAGTTCTGCGTTTAGTTTACTTGGTTACTATAAATACAAAAAATCACACTCATCAAAGCTTAGAATCTAGCAGAGCTTACACACGCTTACTATGCCGAATAGGATAATATTCGGGGTAACTGTAGACATATACATAAATACCTCATTAACTGTTTAGTGTATTTTCCATTACATATAGCAATCCTATTTGATTTGTAAACTGTATGCGTGGCTTACGAAAAATATATATAGCGTTTCTCAGTTGGGTGGAATATATTGTGGTTCTAACGTTGGTAGGGGCATGGCATTGCCATGCCCCTACAGATGTATCGCACCCAATCCTTGAATTGCTATAGTTCACGTCTCAGATAGGATTGCTATACTTACCACTACCAATACAAGGTCTAGTATGATCAACGAGAATCGATAGTCAAAACTACTCGCCCTAGACCTTAAATTGCTCGGTAATCCGTTTCATTGCCTCTTCCACATTTTCCCGACTATTAAACGCCGAGATGCGGAAGTAGCCTTCGCCTGCTGCACCAAAACCAGAACCGGGGGTTCCCACAACATTCGCTGTGTGCAGCAACTTATCGAAGAAATCCCAACTAGACAAATCATTGGGCGTTTTCACCCAGACGTAAGGTGCATTCACGCCGCCATATACTTGCAATCCGGCTGCTGTCAGCTTCTCGCGAATAATTTTGGCGTTTTCCATATAGAAGTTGACAAGCGCCTTAGTTTGTGAAATACCTTCTGGGGAGTAAACCGCTTCGGCTCCGCGTTGCACGATATAAGACACGCCATTAAACTTGGTGGACTGGCGGCGATTCCACAGCTTCCAGAGTTCCACATCAGAACCATCGGTGGCTTTTGCTGTGAGCGTTTTTGGTACTACTGTTAACGCACAACGGGTGCCAGTAAAACCTGCATTCTTGGAGAAGGAGCGAAACTCGATCGCGCAATCCCTTGCTCCTTCAATTTCGTAGATGGAGTGAGGAAGGTTGGGATCGGTGATAAATGCTTCGTAGGCTGCATCGAAGAAAATGATGGAGCCATTGGCTTTGGCGTAGTCTACCCATGCCTTCAGGTGTTCTCTGGTAGCGATCGCTCCCGTAGGATTATTCGGGAAGCACAGATAAATCAAATCAACTTTCTCGCGAGGTATCTCTGCGGTAAAGTTGTTCTCTGCGGTGATCGGCAGATACACTAAACCTTTAAATTCGCCCTTCTCGTTAGCGTCTCCCGTATGTCCTGCCATCACGTTAGTGTCTACATACACCGGATAAACAGGATCGGTAACAGCGATCGCATTATCATCTCCAAAGATGTCGAGAATGTTGCCTGTATCGCACTTGGAACCGTCGGAGATGAAGATTTCCGACGCATCAACCTCGCATCCCCGCGATTGGAAGTCATTAATAGCAATTTTCTCGCGTAACCAGGCGTAGCCTTGCTCTGGGCCATAACCTTTAAAACTAGCGCGATCACCCATTTCTTCCACAGCTTTGATCATAGCCGCGCGGCAGGCTTCCGGCAGTGGTTCCGTGACATCGCCAATACCTAGCCGAATAATGTTGGCATCAGGATTGGCTTGTGCGAAAGCATTCACCCGTCGAGCAATTTCGGGAAACAGATAGCCTGCTTTCAGCTTCAGGTAGTTGGTGTTAATTGTTGCCATACTAGATTGTTCTAAACACGCTCCGCGACAGAACCAGTAAAATATTATATTGACATCCTGGGGTCGCTATAACATCTTTGGCGTTTAGCGGGGGTTCCATTCACATCTAGGCTAGGCATTTCTGCCTCCTGCTGGTCTGAAGTTAGCCGCAGCAGAAGTTTGGATGATAGAAACAGTCATTCATCCTGAGTAATAAAAGCAAGTTCACTTTTTCTTTTCAAAATCCGCAGCTGGCTGAGTTGATTCTTCATGCCAGTAGGCAGGGGGTAAAGCGATCGCTTTCGGTCGAGCAATTGGGTTAGACTTTAACTGCTTCTGGGCCTTAATATCTGTCAAAGGGCTAGAGGAGAACGATGAAGAAACGTCTTTATTCATTTTTCCGGCGGCAACTTGCGTGTTAATCGCCGCTCTTGCTGGTTCCAAAACCTCAGCTATCTGAACCTGCTGCTCTAGCTGCTCCGTTGAAGACACCAAACCGCTGAGTCCATTGACCAAATTTCGTAAATTGTTACGGAAAGCTTGATCACCTGTGAGATCGTCCAAATCGGATGTGATTTTCTGGGCGTTTTCAAAAGTTGTCCGCGCCGAATCCAATGTTTGTTGTAACACCACCAAATTTGTTGGACTATTAAGAGCGGTGGTAAGGTCGCGCAAGTTAGCTGATGCCTGCGCCGCATTAACAGATGCCTGCGCTGCGTTGGCCGAAAGAACTTCTAAATTACGCCGCAGTTGCGTATTGCCAAACTGGTTGACTTGTCCTGTCAGGCTGTTTACTGTAGTGCGTAGTTGCTGGCTGCTGGTGGAAAAGTTATCTAAAGTGCTGAGCAGAGTCGAGCGATTTTGTACCACTAAGCTGTTGACATTGCCAAGCAGTTGGTTTAACTGAGTGGCAGTTAGGCTGTATTGATTGGCAGTTCTAGTAATCTGATTTGCTGCCAAACCGAATTGATTTGCTGTACCGCCAATTTGATTAAGTTGGGCGCTGGTTTGGTTGGCGGCACGGGTTACAGCATTGGCAGCACCTGAGAAGGTTTTTATCTCTTGTTGTACTGTCGCGCTCAAACCGGAGAAATCGCGAGTGAGTTGCGCCACTCCAACTGCGGCATCGCTGGTATTTTTAGTGGCTGCTTTCAGGTTAGCTAATAAAGTTGGGTCGTTGTACAGATTGGCAATGCGGGTAGTGCTGCGAAGCAGTTCATCGAAACTAATACCAATTTGACCTCTTACACGCTCGTTGTTACAAACAATCAGGCCCGTCGGGCATTGGGGGTCAAGTGGCAGCGCAACTTTAACTTCAGGGGGGAGCTGCTTGAGGGGATTAATGTCGATGGAAGTTTCGCTCAACAGACCGGATTGATTGGCTTCAACTACGACTTCATTTGGCATTACCAAGTCTGCTGGGGAAATTTCCATTGTCACATCCACGCCATTAGAGCGAGGGTTAATGGCGGTAATTTGACCGACGTTAACGCCGCGATAGCGGACGGAAGCGCCTTGTTGCATTCCTCCAACATTGGCAAATTCTGCGATTACCGTGTAGCTTTTTTTACCATACCTGATGTCACGTATCCAAAAGATTAGTCCACCAAACAAGAAAAGGGACACTAGGATTAACAAACCGACGGAGCCTTCTCGAACTGTTCGCGATCGCATCTGTCTTCCTCATAAAATTAAAAATGCAAAACTAAAGATTAAAAAAGCAGATTTTTAATTTTTAATTTTTAATTTTTAATTGATTTTAGCCGACAACATGAATTGGTCCGGTTACACTGGCGCTAAAAAATTGTCGCACCAGAGGATCATCTGTAGTGTCAATCTCGCTCGTTGCACCTGACCACTGTATCTGTCCTTGATAGAGAAACACAATTCGGTCAGAGGTGCGGCGAATGGTACTATCTTGGTGCGTCACCATCACGTAACTGCCGCAACCGCCTTGCTGACGTTGCAACTGCCGGACTAAATCTTCTATCACCGTAGAGGCGATGGGGTCAAGTCCAGCGGTAGGCTCATCATACAGTAAAACTTCTGGCGTGTCCTGGGAGCTGTCTGGATTCGACATTATAGCACGAGCGAAACTGACTCGCTTCCGCATCCCGCCGGAAAGCTGGGAGGGGTAGCGATCGCTCATTCCCCCCAACCCGACCATCTCCAACTTTTCCTCTACCAGTTCTCGTATCCGCCGATACCCTAGTTTAGAATGCTCAAACAGCAGAAAGCCGACATTTTCTTCCACTGTCAAGGAGTCAAACAAAGCCGCCTGCTGGAACACCATGCCAATGTTTATCGGATCTTCAGCATCTTCAATTAAACCCTGACGACGCTTCCCCCCGACATAAATCTCGCCAGCATCGGGAGCCAGCAGTCCGGCAATAATTCGCAAAATCGTCGATTTCCCAGTTCCAGAGGGGCCAATAATTGCCAGCGCATCACCCTGATAAATCGTCAGATTAACCTGATCTAGGATGACACTGCTGCCAAAAGATTTAGAAATTCCCTTTAGTTCAATTAGCGGTTCAGACATATAGGGTTAGGGGCTGGGGACTGGGGGCTGGGGGCTGGGGACTAGAGACTAGGGGCTAGGGACTAGATAAGACTTTTTCCCAATCCCCAATCCCCAATCCCCAATCCCCAATCCCCAATCCCCAATCCCCAATCCCATTACCTTACGCCCTGACGGACTCCGTTCGATGTAGCCGTGCCAGTTTCTTCTGAGGACATCTCCAGTCCGAAGACACGCCCGAAGACCTTTTCTACCTTGTAGCCGGAATCAATCGACTCTAAGGGGTCTTTGCGGAGACGGTGGCGTAGACAAAGGGCAATGACGCGGCGGATGTCGTCTACAGTGGCTTCGGTGCGTCCTTCCAAGGCTGCGATCGCTTTGGCGGCCCTGTTGGTCACGATGTCACCCCGCAGACCATCCACATCCAATTCTGAGCAAACAGAGGAAATGTTTACCCGCAGTTCGTACTCCATCTTGACCGAGGGTAGTAACTCCTGGGCGCTGACTAGCTTTTGTTGCAACTCTTGTTGCTTGTCCTGGTACTTTTCGAGAAACTGCTGCGGATTTTGGTCAAACTCGGCTCGTTGCTCTACAATTTCCACTCGCAACGCTGGTTCTTTCACCGTGCGGATTTCAGCGTGCATTCCGAAACGGTCGAGCAATTGGGGGCGCAGTTCGCCTTCTTCCGGGTTGCCGGAACCCACCAACACAAACCGGGCAGGGTGGCGAATCGAAATGCCTTCCCGTTCTACGGTGTTCCAGCCACTAGCTGCTGAGTCCAGCAGCACATCTACCAGGTGGTCGTCAAGTAAGTTGACTTCATCCACGTAGAGAATACCCCGGTTAGCTTTAGCGAGGAGTCCAGGTTCAAAGGCTCTGACTCCTTGGGATAAAGCTTTTTCGATGTCGATGGTGCCGCAAACGCGGTCTTCTGTGGCACCAAGGGGCAGGTCAACCATCTGGACTTTTTTCTTGGCGACGGGTATTTCCTGTTGCTGTGCAACCAGGTCGCGCACGGTGTCGCTCATCACGTCGGGGTCGTTGGGATCGCTATTGAAGGGGTCATCAGCAACGACTTCGATTTCGGGCAATAGGTCAGCCAACGCCCGGATGGTGGTGGATTTGCCAGTGCCGCGATCGCCCATAATCATGACACCGCCAATTTTGGGGTCAATTACATTCAGCAGCAAAGCCAGTTTCATCTCTTCCTGACCGACGATCGCAGTGAAAGGAAAAACCGCACGGCTTGCTCTTTTTTCAGGCGCTGAGGCAGTCGGACTCACAGAATTTTTACTCCGGGCTTGTTATTGACAGACTTTCATTGTGCCACTTTTATCCCTTAAAAATTCTAATTCACAACTTAAAAATGATTACATTTTCAACTATGGAGTGCTAATCCCCTAGCTCCCTGTGCTACCCAGTCCCCAATCCCCAATCCCCAATCCCTTATTAACTATGGAGTGGTAATCCCCTAGCTCCCTGTGCTACCCAATCCCCAATCCCCAATCCCTTTATTAACTATGGAGTGGTCATCCCCTAGCTCCCTCTGCTACCCAGCCCCCAATTCCCAATCCCCAGTCCCCAATCCCCCTCATCGCGGCACCCCTGAAGAGGTACTTCTAATTTCTGGCTCCGCACTTGTGAGTCCCAAATCTTGTCTAGGCATGACCGACTGTTGTAAAGTGCCAGAATCTATTAGGCGTTTCAAATCGTTTAGCACCTCTAAAGTTGTCTGGTAACGGTCGAGGAAGTGGTAACGCACCATTTTATCGATGATGTTGGCAAATTCCTCCTGAACTGAGGCGAAATCGCGCCAGATGACGTTGCAGGTTTCGTCACTTGAAAGCTTTTGGGGAGATATGCCCGTCAGCGCCTCAATGCCAATTATGCCAACAGCGTAGATATCGCTACTGAAGTTTGGCTTACCTTTGTATTGCTCAGGCGGCGTGTAACCTTTCGTACCAATGGCAACGGTGAGATTTTCCTGTTCGTTAGGGTTTTGGGGTTGCATTTGTTTAACCGCTCCAAAGTCAATCAAAAACAGTTTATTGTCTTTTTCGCGGCGGATAATGTTGCTGGGTTTGATATCCCGGTGGATTACGTAGTTTTCATGGATAAAAGCCAAAGTTTCCAGAATCCCATACAGTATTTCAGCTACTTGCGCTTCTGGTAGGCGCTTGTCTACTGGTAATTCGTCGCTCAACGGATGACCTTTGACAAATTCTTCAACTAAGTAAAATTCTTGGTTTTCTTCAAAATAAGCTAATAATTGGGGAATTTGAGGATGATGACCCAACTGTTCTAGAATTTCAGCTTCTGTGTGAAACAGTCGTCTTGCCAGTTGCAAGAATTTTTCATCGCGATGAGCAGGCATCAAGTGCTTAATTACACACAGGGGATTACCAGGTCGCTTGGTATCTTCTGCTAGATATGTGTGACCAAAACCGCCGGAAGCTAAACCCCGAACGGTTTTGTAGCGTCCTGCTAGTAGGGAACCACCCCGGCGATCGCCTATTTGTCCGGCTAAGGACAATGGTAAGAGAGGCCGCTTTGATTGCTCGTTGTGCAGATCGGCGGCTTTGGTAGTCGCGTCTGGATTGTCTTCCCAGACCGCAGTCGAACTATCATCTGTGACCGAAGATTGTTCAGGAGCGATCGCTGTTGAATCATCATCCTTTAGCGCCCAAGATTGTTCAGGAGCGATCGCTCCTGTCGCTAACGTCTCCTGCCGTTTTTCTTTCAGCAGCGCTTGCATCTCCAGCAGGTTGTTCTGCTGTTCCCGAACCAAAAGCGCAATCTTTTTATGCTCTTTCTCGGCTTGGTGAGTATTGTAAGCCATCACCCCAGCACCAGTCATCACCAAAGCCAAGGCTGGCGGCACCAGCGGCACCCATCCCGCCTGAGTAAACAGAAGCCAGCAAGTTCCAGACAAAACCGCTAAGCACGCCCCTTCTGCTAGTGCCAGATGCCCTGGATGCCGCAGCCGAAAAGCCACCAGTCCGCCGACTACAGACCAGCCTACCAGCCAAAGTGCTTCTCCCCACTCAGGCCAGAACCAAAATTGACGATGGCCATCCAGACTAGCACTGAGAATCTGACTTACCATCTGGGCATGAATCACAACTCCGGGCATTTTGCGGTTTCCCGTCACTCCAGCGCTGTAAGGAGTATAAAAAGCATCATCAACGCTGGCGGCGGTGACACCGATGAGAACGATGCGGTCTTTTACCAAGTTTTCGTCAACCTGACCGTTGAGAACTTGGGACATTGTGACTTGCTTTGCCGGATATTTGGGGGCGCGGTAATTTAGCAGGATTTGATAACCGCGTGTATCTTCCCCTATATATCCTCCATCATTGGCTTCTAGCGGTTTAAATACGGCATTTTTTATTTTGAGATAACCTTCCTCACTCTCTGTTGGTTTAATTCCTTCTTTTTCCAAGTAACGTTGTACCAGCTGGAAGCCCAAGGAGTTAAAGTTAGGACAAGGCTGGTGAGCGGATGGAGAGACAAATAACAAACCCCGGCGGATAACGCCATCAGAATCAGTTTTCCCTATATCGGCAAAGCCAGCGCGGTCATCGGCAATCTTGGGCGGTGGTGGCGTGCCAGGGGCTTCCCCGTCTTTGACTGCACACACAGGAACGATGCGGCGATCGCTACTCATCAGCTTGGAGAATGCCGCATGACCCGGTTCTACTGGCAAATCGCGATAAATATCTAGCCCGATAGCACGCGGATTTTTTGAGAGCAATTTTGTCAATAACTGCTGCATCACGCCATCAGTTATTGGGTACTTTTTGTAAGTTTGGATGTCCGCTTCCGTGACAGCCACCACCAACAGCCGGGGGTCTGGTTCTTTCTCAGGTAGCAGCCGCACCATTTGATCATAAGCACCCAGTTCCAAGGTTTCCAGCAGACCCTGCTGCCGCACCCCCACCACAAAGATACTGACTGCCACACTCACTACAACTGTTGGTAGCCTCCATACTGAGGCACCTGTGCGTACCAGACGCGATCGCATTCCACTGAAATTCGGCTTTGAGAGCTGAGCCATTACATAAATGTCAGGTTATAAGATTAGAAGCCAAGGAAGGCTGTCAGCCTAAAACGTTCCCTACCCTTAAAGAACCCTTACGGTGTCAGAACTTGCTAATTTTTCCCACCGCTACGGCTGTTGGGTAAGAGCTTGCCTACAGACGTTTGGAGCCTTCAACAGCTTCTTTGAACCAATGCCCCTGACCATGCTTGCATTTTAGTACCCATCGTTGGCAGACTTAATCTACCATTTAGCTTGATTTTAATTTTTTTTTGAGATATTTGCCGATTTATAGCTCGGTTTTTGATATTTCAGAGCGAATCTTATGTACGTTTTCCTCCCAATTCATGCCATCAAAAGGAACGATGTAAAAACGAGACAAGACATCACCATCCAAACAGCGCACGTTGACATCAATCGAGTCGGGATGGGAGCGGGGGCGATAAAATGGGTGAATCCCACAAACACGACAGAAAGTGTGCTTGGCAATACCAGTGTTGAAGGTATAGGTTGTCAAAACCTCTGCACCAGACAGTAAGGTAAAATGCTCCGGTGGCACGATTAAATGTAAAAAACCCTTCTTTCTACAGATGGAGCAGTTGCAATCATCTGCCTTATGCTCGTCCACTATGACGCGAAAGCGCACTGCGCCACAGTGACAGCCGCCTTCATAAGTAACCAGTTCTTCTGATGCGCTCATTTCGCAGAATCTTGGGCTAAATGGCGGTGGTTTTGATGCCGATGGTAGACCCCAAGACATGATAACCGCCTAGTGTGGCAAGCATAGCACCGATGAGTATGTAGGTGGGCAAAAGCCTAGGTAAAAAAATTTGAAGTAGACAGCTAAAATATTCTGGTGCATGAATGTATTAGAAGTATTCATAAACGATATGATGTGTTAACAATTTGCTCAATACCCCATATACTCAGTTGCGGTGTTCAACGCCAGTAAAGTCGGGTTAAAGTGAGGTTGGTCAGAGTGCGTCAGTTCTGTGTGTGGTTAAGTTGCAGTTAAGAAGCAAGAACGATGAGTGATAAAAGTATGGCATTTCTGGCCGGGGCTGCCTTCGCTGGAATTGCGGCTATCGTCTTGCTGAAGACAGGAGGTAGTGCAGGCCAAACTAACCTATCCGCTTATACTGCGGTGCCACCGCCACCGCTTGGTCAGCCTTCGATGACCGGGCAGCTGCCGCCGCCTCCTCCTGCTGCTAACGCGATCGCGCCGCAGGATCAGACTCAATCTTCTTCCTATTGTCTACGACAGCAGAACGACACAGAACGTCTCAGAGATCAGCTGGAACAGCAGCGGAATGAAACTGAGCAGATGAAACTTCAACTGCGGAATCAGCAGACGCTTATCGAGGCTCTGACGACGCAGGCAAAAACAAATGTGCTGGGGGGACAGGTAAACTCAGCGACTTTGGCAACCGCGGGGCAGCCGAATAATCAAATTCTTTCCGGTGTACTCTGGGCATTTGGAGGAATCGTTTTAACTTTGTTTGGTGGCATTGTCGTTGCAGGAATTTTTGTTGTGTTCTCGCAACAGCAGCGTCATTCCCGGACAGTGCAAGTGATTCATCCGATTCCTACTCATCCGCCAAGTGTAACTCAAAGAAGGCGTTCTGAGTTTCTGCCGCCTCGGTTGGAAAGCAGACGAGATGACCCGATAGATTATGACAGGTATTAGTCAAGGGTTAATGACATTTAGCAATTAGCAATTAGCACCGAATTCCACTTCTCCCAGCGAGGTTTGCAACTACCGCAGCTAACTCGGCTGGTTCCACAGGTTTAGGTAAATGTATCTGGAAACCGGACATAAGCGATCGCGTCCGATCCTCAGCCCTAGCGTATGCTGTTAGTGCAGCAGCTGGAATCAGACCCCCTTGCTCTGGCGATAGCGCTCGTACCTTGGTGATCAAAGTATAGCCGTCTTCTTCAGGCATCCCGATATCACTGACTAAAACATCTGGCTTTGACTGTTTAATCAGCTCCATTGCCTCGCTCACCGATGCAGCTGCTTTTACTTGGGCTTTGCACTCTTCGAGTACCGTAGTCAGAAACAGGCGAGTATCAGCATTGTCATCGACCACAAGTACCTTTAACCCATCCAGCGAGGGCGGATTGAACGATACTCCACTTTCAACAGCTGCTGGCTGTACCCGCTCCCCATTGCTTGCCTCCACACGGACAGGCATAACTGGAAGTTTGACAATAAATGTCGCTCCCTTCCCCGCGCCTTCGCTGTGGGCGCGAACTGTTCCCCCGTGCAGTTCTACCAAGTTGCGGACAATCGCTAAACCTAGTCCGAGTCCGCTGTATTGCCTAGTGATAGAGCTATCAGCTTGACGAAACCGCTCAAAAACATAAGGCACAAAGTCGGGGTTGATGCCTTCTCCGGTATCGCTGATTGTAATCTCCACATGAGAGTTAATCCGTTCCAGGCTAACTTGAACACTCCCTTCCTTGGGCGTAAACTTAATCGCATTAGATACCAGGTTCCAGATTACCTGCTGCAAACGGTCTGAGTCGCCTGAAACTGGCCCGGCTGCCGGGTCGAGTATGCTTTGCAGCCGGATTGCCTTAGCCTCAGCCGCTGGGCGGACGGTATCAAGAGCCGCCTCAATCACTGTGGACAGTTCCACTGGGCGGACACTCAAGCGGAGTTTGCCTTGAATAATCCGGGAGACATCCAGCAAATCCTCAACCAGTTGTGCTTGCGCTCTGGCAGAGCGTTCAATTGTCTCCATAGCTCTAGCAGTAGTCGCTTCGTCAAACTTTCGAGTATTCAGCAGCCGCAGCCACCCTAGCATGGCATTTAGTGGCGATCGCAATTCGTGGGAAAGTGTCGCCAAAAATTCGTCCTTCATTCGGTTGGCTGCCTCGGCGGCGGCGCGTGCTTCCTGTTCCGAGGCGAGTAGCTGGGCACGTTCGTCCTCAGCTTGCTTGCGTTCGGTGAAGTCGCGCATGATTTTGACAAAGCCTCGCAACCCAGTTTCATCTTTTAAGGGTGTTACGAAGCCACTTGCCCAGAAACGGCTGCCGTCTTGGCGAACGTGCCAGCGCTCATCCTCAGCCCGACCTTCCGCTTCTGCTGTGTGGAGTTCCTTTTTGTCCTCGCCGCGCTCCAGGTCTTCTAGGGTAAAGATAATTGAAGAATGTTGTCCCAGGATCTCTGCTTCCTGATAGCCTAAAATGCGTTCTGCCCCAGCGCTCCAACGGACAACACGCGCCTCTGTATCGAGAAAGAAAATCGCGTACTCCTTCACATTTTCCAACAACAGGTGGAACCGCTCTTCGCTTACCCGCTGTGCTTCCTCGGCAAACTTGCGATCGCTGATGTCAGCTACTATGTAAACGGCACCTGTGAAAGCTTTGCTCTGGTCAAATATCGGATCTGCGGTGATGGCAAACCAGCGCGTACCGTTCTTTAGCTCTCTGCTTTCGCGACGCTGAGTTTGCTGAATGCTAGAAAAGGGACACTCCTCGATAGAACTCAGTATTTGTTGTAGGAGTTCCTGGTGAAAGCTACCCTCGATGTGGCTGAAGGGTTTCTCCAGAAGCTGACACATGGCGCTGTTACATCTCACAACTTTTCCTTCGGCATCGAGTAAACAAACACCGTCGCTTATTGCATCAAAGGTAGTCTGCCACTCCTTCGCTAAAGCCAGGGCCGATTCCTCAGCTTCTCGGATGCGGAGCAGCGCTTTGACAGTGGCGATCAATTCTATTGGCTCTACAGGTTGGGCTAGGTAGCCATCTGCACCGCCTTCTAATCCCTGTGCCTTATCTCGGCTCTTGACAAAACTAGCGGATAAATGTAACACGGGAATAAAGGACGTTTCAGGGTTTTCCTTAATCCGGCGACATACCTCAAACCCATCGATATCTGGAAGCTTTACGTCAAGGATTATTAAGTCGGGTTGTTGTGCTACCACCATTCGCAGACCAGCTTCGCCTGTTGCTGCTTCCTTCACCAGAAATCCGGCTTGTTTTAACATCCGGCTGACGACATAGCGGTTGGTTTCGTTGTCGTCTACGTGCAGAATAGTTACAACGCTATCATCCATGATTTTTTTCTCCAGGTTCCAGCACTAGCCCAGCTTTAAGCAGTGCTTCCCGACTTCGGGCGATCGCATCTTCCCGCAATGGATCTTTAGAGAGAATCGCTACCGTCCTCCGGGCAAGATCCCTTTTTTCCTCTTCTTCTAGCACTTTTGATGTATTAATAATTACCGGTATATTGCTAGTAGCGCGATCGCTTTTTAGAAGTTCTATCACCTCAAATCCGTTCATGTGTGGCATTGCCAGATCCAGAAAAATGCAATCCGGATTTTCTTCTCCCGCTAAGCGGATACCTTCGCGTCCATTTTCGGCTTCAAGGATTGTAAAATTAGCATAAGCTAATAATTGCTTTAGTAAATATCGGGATACTTTGTCATCGTCAATTATCAAAATTTTCTGTTGTCTCTTTTTATTAATAAGTTTATTAAAGTTATCCAATAGTAATAATCGCTCTACTGGTTTGACAAAAAACGCATCTGCTCCCAATTCTAGCGCTTTTTTATCGTTATTGATAACGGTAATCACGAGCAGGGGGATATCCCGCGTTGCTTCATTTTGTTTCATTTCTGAAATCAAATTCCAGGTATTTTGCTCTTTTAGTAATATGTCAGATATTACCGCAACAGGTTTAAACATCTCAAGAGCAAGTTGGGCTTCTTGGAGCGATCGCGCCTGAATAAGCTGATAATTTGAACCCTGGAAATACTTCTCGTAAGTAAAGAATGTCTCCTCGTTGTCCTCTATTACGAGTACAGGAAAACGAGACGGATCTAACTGCCAGTTTACATCTGGCACCACTGCCCCAAACTCGGAATTATTGTAGCTAATCGGTATGGTAGCAAAGAACGTTGACCCCTTTCCTAGCTCACTTGTTAAAGAAACATTGCCGCCCAGCAATTCGGTTAAATGCCGTGATAGAGAAAGTCCAAGTCCTGTGCCTTTAACCCGCTTTTGAAAAGCGGAATCTACCTGGACAAATTCCTCAAAAATTCGCTTTTTATCCTCCGGTGCAATGCCAATTCCGGTATCAGCCACCGAAAAAACTACCGTTCTACCAACCAATTTGGCAGCAATGCGAACTTCACCTTTTTCTGTATATTTGATTGCATTAGAAACAAAATTTCTCAGAATCTGAGCAACTTTGCCTTCATCAGTGTAGAGTGTGGGAATACCAACGGGTTCTTCAAAAATCAGAGAAATTGAAGAATTATAGGCGAGAAGAGGACGCAGCATCCCTCTTAAAGCGCCGAAAAGCTCGCTCACCTCAAACTCATTCGGATGAATAACAATTTTTCCCGCTTCAATCTTTGCCAGATCCAAAAGGTCGTTAACTAACTCCAAAAGGCCTTCACCTGATTGGCGGATAAACCTTACTTGCTTTTCTTGCTCATCTGTCAATTCCCCATCCATCCGATCTAGCAGTAGGCGGGACAGAGACAAAATAGAGTTTAGCGGTGTGCGAAACTCGTGACTCATATTCGAGAGAAATCGAGTTTTAAGTTCATTAGCGCGCTGTAAAGAATCAGCTTTTTCGTCTAATTCTGCATATAGTGCCACAACACCGCGATTAGTATCCTCCAGCTCACGATTGAGCTGAGCTAGCTCGGCTTGACGTTTTTCTAGTTCTTCTAGAGTGCGAAGCAGTTCTTGGTTTTGCTGCTGAATTTCCGAATAAGGATTTTCAGGCGATCGCATTATCAACTCATTAGCAATCTCACCCAAACGTTTTGTGGTGACTATAGGGCTGCGTTTAGGCAAATTTTTCCCCATCACCACTACTGTTCCTTGCTCAGGGGTTGAGTCAATGCGAAACTGATCCATCAGTCGTTTGCTGCCAATAATGCCTAACCCCATTCCCGTATTCGATGTATATTGTCCCTCTAGAATAGTCTTGAGATTAGGGATACCCCGCCCTTTGTCACGAATGGAAACCATGAATATTTGAGGCGATTCGCCTTCCACCCAAAATTGAATTTTTCCACCCTTTGCATATTGAAAAGCGTTGCGGGCAATTTCAGAAACCGCAGTAGCAATGCGCGTCCGATCTTGAGAGTCAAAACCCAACAACTCAGTAATCTGGCGCACCCGCTGACGTGTCATAACGACATCTTGTTCAAAGCGTATTTCTATAGTGAGGATAGTTATCTCTTCCTTAGCCATCGGTTATTTATTAATAGATATAGCAATCCTAAATCATTTATAAAACCTTCCGTCTCTCCTCTTTCTCTCTTGTTTCTCCTTTCTCTTCCTAAGCCTAAAGCGTAGGCTGAGCGGTTCATCAATTATTACAAACCCTGCAAAGATTGCTATATAGCGGTTCTCGGTTCGATGCGGTACACTCTGCTCTCTGTCTTGAGATTTGATTCTTACTCCCCTTCCCTACAAGGGAAGGGGTTGGGGGTTAGGTTATTCTGATGTACTTCACGCAACTGAGAACCGCTATAGTTTTTCAGTAAAACAAGCATCTTCCCCACCTTATTTGATAGCAGACAAGATGCCCGCCCAACAGTTATTATTAATTTTCCCGTGCGACCAGTACCGTGACATCATCGCGGTGTCGGGTAAAATCCCGGTATAGAACTCCAGCGAGCAGGCTGGGATGTTTTGCGGCTAAACCAGGATAACGATCTAAACGCCACTGCGTACCTAAACCGTCGGAGTGCATTATCAAAATCCCCCCTTTAGACCACTGATAAACAAACTCCTGAATTTTGCGAACCTCATGCCCGACAGTGCCGTTATGGGAAACCATACTGTAAGAACGGGCTAGTCCTATCTCTTGGTTGGGAGAAAGAACTGTGGCAGAAATGTTGCCCACTCCAGCAAAACAAACTGCTTGTTTTTCAAAGTTTACTTCAGCGATCGCCATTGCTGCTCCCCGTGTACTTCGCAAAGCTGCATGAGCTGCTTCAATAATTTCTTTAGGACTTTGACAGACATTCTCTCGAAATATCCTCACCGCTTCTAACGACGCTTCGGCGGCTAGAGGCCCGTGACCTAAACCATCTGCAACTAATAACAGAGTGCGATCGCCACAGCGATCTATTGCCCAAGCATCACCGGAAACCTCCTCACCTATTTTGGGCAAGCACACTACACCTATATCTATATCTATGTCTATATTGCTGCGTAGCGGCAATTCTTGGTTAGGACTAGCCCAGAGTTGGCTTAATAAGGCTGTCCCGACACTGGGAACAGAATGAATATCAAAAACAGTGGAGAGGCGAGCGATCGCGCCTAAGCCATTTCCCGGAGTTCCCGCCGTAGAATAGCCATCACGCAAACACTCGCTGATATTGCTCATTCCTGGCCCTTTGTCCAGCGCTAGGATTTCGATCCCCACGATGTTGTTTTTTTCCACAGCTTGGAGCAGCAACTGACCGTCGGTAGCGTGACGAACCAGGTTATTTGCCATCTCGGTGACAACAATGCCTACCTTCCCTCGTTCTGTTTCGTTGAAACCGAGACTACTGGCGAGGGATAAAGCCATCCGTCGCGCTTCACCAGCCTGACTAAACTCTAAGATGGGCAAGCCGACTGGATCTTTCATATAGTTACTTCCACTTGGTTATTGTGACGCAGGTGCCTTCGCCGACGTGGGAAACAATATTAAATTCGTTCACCAGCCGCTTTGTCCCGCTTAAGCCCATACCGAGTCCACCTCCGGTGGTGAAGCCGTCTTTTAGCGCTAGATCGATGTTTGGAATCCCTGGCCCCGAATCTTCAAAAGTCAAACGCAGACCACGACGAATTCCTTCATCTAATGCTTCTAGTTTGACTGTCCCGCCACCGCCGTAGTCCAAGGTGTTGCGTGCTAATTCGCTCGCCGCCGTGACGATTTTAGTCTGGTCTATCAGGCTAAAACCCAGTTCTACGGCAAACTGACGCACAGCTTGCCGTACTAGCACAACATCTGCCGAAGTGTTGATGCTCATGGTTTCATGCTTGTGCATCACCATCCAGAAACCCCCTTGGAGTGGAGACGCGATAGCCGCTGTCTCTACGTAGCGATCGCTGCAAAAGAGTCATTCCCTTCTCAACATTTAAGGCTGTGCGAACGCCTGTTAAGGAAAGTCCCAACTCTACTAAAGTGATGGCGACTGCTGGCTGCATTCCTACGACAACCGTTTGTGCATCTAGCACCTGCGACATCTTGGCAATGTTTCCCAGTATCCGCCCAATAAAGGAATCAACTATTTCCAATGCTGAGATATCGATCAGGACACCACGAGCATTTGTCTGGGTAATCCGGTTTGTCAGATCGTCCTGCAAGGTCATCGCTAGGCGATCGTGCATATCCACCTGAATAGTGACTAGGAGGAATTCGCCCATCTGAAGAATGGGGATGCGTTCCATTACAACTCCTTGCTTATTAAGTGGGTGTCTGGGAGCGAACGAACGCCACCCCCGTTCGCTTCAAGGCTAGAGCAAAGGCATCGGCTAAGGTAGCTTTGGTAATTACATCAGCCAGATCCACGCCTAGGTAGACGATGGTTTGAGCGATTTGGGGACGAATACCGCTGATGATGCAATCAGCACCCATCAGTCGAGCAGCTGTTACTGTTTTTAGTAGGTGCTGTGCTGTCAGGGTATCTACGGTTGGCACTCCGGTAATATCGATGATGGCAACTTCTGCACCCGTTTCGACGATTTTGTTTAGTAGAGATTCCATGACAATCTGAGTGCGGGCGCTGTCGAGGGTGCCAATAATGGGCAATGCTAAAATCCCTTCCCACAGTTTTACGACTGGCGTTGAGAGTTCCATCAATTCCTCTTGCTGGCGGAGGATTACCTCTTGGCGGGCTTTTTGATAGCTTTCCGTCGTCCAGAGTCCTAGCTTATCTAGGAGGTTAGTGGCACACCAAATCTCATCTATAAGTGTCTCGACATCCTGTGCTAGTTCCTGGCGCAAGCGGCTGAATAAAGGCTGCTTAAAGGAAAGAACAAAGATGGCGGTTTCTGATGGGGTGAAGCCTTTAATCGAGCGCGACCGCGAAATCGAAGCCAGCAAATCCCGCACGCCACGCCACTGAGACGTTTGGATGTCGGTTAAATTACCTCCCTGTACTGCATTTGTAAACAAGTCAAGGAATTCTTTGCACTCTTCGCGCAGTTCTGTTTCCCTGAGCAAGTCTTTACGGATACCAGCAGCTAGTTGCTCGTTTAGCCACTCTGTCAACAGTTGGGCTTCGTAATTTTTGAGAATTGCCGGAATTTTGCTTTTGCCGTTCAAGTTCATTTCAACGCCTCCCGCCGCTGACTGGGTTAAAAAAAGTGCAGTATTTAGGCTTTTAGGATAACTAACATTAACTAGAGCTGTTTACTAGGAGGCGCTTGGCGTGAGTTGTTGCAAGCTGCATACACTTGACACCAGTAGCTAACTGTTCAGTCTGGGGTAGTTTCTAAAAGGCTATTTGGCCAACATTTTATTATACGGCTTAGGTTGGACAAATGGACTAGGCATCACCATTATCTTTGCACTCACGCGATCGCGCTTCTTTGCTCGTTGTGGTGTAGATGGTGGGACGGGAAGCTTGAGTTTTCCAAATTTTGCCAGATGAAATATCAGGAGTTGTGGAGAGCGATCGCTAGACCAGAAGTTGTTCATATCATCCCAACATCTTGAATCGTTCTTTAGCCATCCAGTCAAATAAACTGACATATTGCGTCCCCATTCTGATAGATATTTTGTATATTATTCCGAAAATTAAGATTAATTGTTTATTAATTTCTCCATAGTTAAATACAACTTAAACATTCCCTAAAAGTGGCAAATATTACAGCAGCAAATGGGATGAAAGAGTTAACTAATTTGTAAGTAGATGGACAAAGGTAAACATCATAAAAACCTAACTCCCAATCCAAACTTCTCCTTTTAGGAGGAAGCCCAACAAATCTTTTTTTGCAAAGGGGAGGCTGATTCTGGCTCCCCGCACCTTGCACCTGATGAGTTGGGAAGGCAGCGCCTTGCAGGGGTTCTCCGATTGTGGCGACTGGAGTGGAGAGGTTAGATAGTTCGGTTCACCTACCCAACTGCTAATTGATTCTAAAAAATTGTTGTTAAGGGGGAGATACTGATGAAACGTGTAGCCATCAACGGTTTTGGCAGAATTGGACGAGCCTTCTTTCGCATTGCCGCCTCTAAAGGCGATCTGGAAGTTGTAGCCATCAATGACGTTGCCTTAAAATCAGACCAAGCAGCATATTTACTGCAATACGACTCCGTATATCGACGCTTCGAGAGCGAAGTGGGATATGACGATAAAAGTCTGATAATTGGCGACAAGCGAATTAACCTACTAGCTGAACGAGATCCCGCCGCCCTTCCCTGGAAAGAATCGGGAATTGATGTCGTAATCGAGTCTACTGGCATCTTCCGCACGGCAGAAAAAGCCGGAATGCACTTAGAAGCGGGAGCGAAAAAGGTAATTATCAGCGCCCCTGCTAAAGGTGCAGTTCCTACGTTCGTGTTTGGAGTTAATCACGAAAAATATGATGCTGAGCGAGATAATGTCATTTCAGCTGCCTCTTGTACCACCAATTGCTTATCCCCCATCGCCAAAATTTTAAATGATGAATTTGGCATTGAGAAGGCGCTGATGACTACGGTACACGCTTATACTGCCGACCAGCGTTTAGTAGACACTGGACATCCTGAAGAGTGGGCGCGGGGACGCGGCGCAGCGCAGAATATTGTCCCCACGACTACTGGCGCAGCAGTTGCAGTGGCGTTGGTGTTGCCGGAATTGAAAGGGAAACTTGATGGTATGGCTTTGCGCGTCCCAACCGCGACTGGTTCAGTCACAGACTTGAGTGCAGTATTGGAAAAATCGGTGACGGTGGAGGAAGTTAACGACGCTTTACGCAAGTATGCCAGCGGTTCGATGCAGTCAATTCTCAAGGTGAGTGAGGTGCCTTTGGTGTCTTCCGACTGCGTGGGCGATCCTAGTTCGGCTATTGTGAATTTACCTTCGACTAGCGTCCTTGCCGATAACTTCGTTAAGGTACTGGCATATTACGACAACGAGTGGGGATACACTAACCGCTTGGTAGATTTGACTAGCTACGTGTAGGTAAGAGGCTGGAGCCTTTTCCCTCGTTCCCTGGCCCAGCCAAGGAACGAGGGAAAATTCGATGATCCCAAAGAAATTGTAAAATAAATTACGAAGTAATGCAATATACCTCTTTAGGGGGTAGCGATAGCTAAAATAAACCTACAAGAGGAGAAAAAGCTATGGTTACAGCGGCTACAGAAAGGACTTCTCGGTTTTCTAAAGAGCGATCGCTGGTTCTGTGGTTTGATGAAGTTGGGATTGTCGATGTCCCAATAGTCGGTGGTAAAAATGCTTCCTTGGGGGAAATGATTCGACAACTGACCAAGCAGGGGGTCAGGGTTCCCGGTGGGTTTGCAACTACTGCCTATGCTTACCGCCATTTTATTCAAGCTGCGGGGTTAGAAAAGCAGTTGCGCGAACTGTTTGCTGACTTGGATGTAGAAGACGTGCAGAATTTGCAGGAACGGGGGAAAAAAGCCCGGTCGTTGATTCTAAAAACGCCGTTTCCAAGGGAATTGCAAGAAGCGATCGCGTCCTATTATCACCAGATGTGCGAAATATATGGTTATGATACCGATGTAGCCGTCCGTTCATCCGCCACCGCTGAAGATTTGCCCGATGCCAGTTTTGCCGGACAGCAAGAAACCTACCTGAATATTAACGGCATCAAAGACGTTTTAGAAGCCTGCCATAAATGCTTTGCTTCGATATTCACCGACCGGGCAATTTCCTATCGTCACACCAAAAATTTCGACCATTTTAATGTTGCCCTCTCCGTTGGCGTTCAAAAAATGGTGCGTTCAGATTTAGCTTCCTCTGGTGTCATGTTCTCCATAGACACCGAAACCGGATTTAAAAATGCTGCCTTAATCACCGCCGCTTACGGATTAGGAGAAAACATCGTTCAAGGGGCAGTCAACCCAGACGAATATTTAGTTTTTAAACCTACATTAAAAGAAGGATTTCGCCCAATCATCGACAAACGAGTGGGTAGCAAAGAATTCAAATTAGTCTGCGACGTTGGTGGATGTAAAATCACCAAAAATGAGCGTGTCACTTTGAGCGAACAGCAAAAATTTGCCATCAATGACGACGAAATTTTGCAACTAGCTAAGTGGGCTTGTTTAATCGAAGATCACTACAGCCAAGTTCACGGCAAGTATACGCCAATGGACATGGAATGGGCAAAAGACGGTATTACCGATGAACTTTTCATCGTCCAAGCCCGCCCAGAAACAGTGCAATCCCAAAAAGTTAAAAATGTCCTACGTAGCTATCACTTAAAATTGGGGACAGGGGATAGAGGACTTGCGGCTGGGGAAAAATCTTCCCAATTACCAATTCCTTTAGTTATAGGTCGTGCTGTTGGGGAAATGATTGGACAGGGAAAAGCTAGAGTAATTCTCGATGTCCAGAAAATTGAACTGTTCCAACCAGGAGAAGTTTTAGTAACAGATAAAACTGACCCCGACTGGGAACCGATAATGAAAAAAGCCAGCGCCATTATTACTAATAAAGGCGGGCGCACCTGCCATGCCGCAATTATTGCGCGGGAGATGGGAATTCCGGCAATTGTGGGATGTGGGAATGGCACAGATATTTTAAAAACAGGTCAAGAGGTGACAGTTTCTTGTGCCGAAGGAGAAGAAGGAAGAGTTTATTCAGGATTATTGCCCTACGAAGTCCGAGAAGTAGCCCTAGAAAATTTGCCCCGCACTCGCACCAAAATAATGATGAATGTGGGCAATCCGGAAGAAGCATTTAGTTTCTCAGGTATTCCTAATGATGGTGTTGGGTTAGCAAGATTAGAATTCATCATTGCCAATCACATCAAAGCGCATCCTTTAGCTTTGATTAATTACGACAAATTGGAGGATGAAGAAGCTAAGGCGAAAATTGCGGAAATGACTGTAACTTATGAAGACAAACCGCAATACTTCGTCGATAAATTAGCCCAAGGTGTAGCCAGACTTGCTGCCGCTTTTTATCCAAATCCGGTAATTGTGCGGATGAGCGATTTTAAAAGCAATGAATACGCCAATCTTTTAGGCGGTAAGCAATTTGAACCCGAAGAAGAAAACCCGATGATTGGTTGGCGGGGAGCATCTCGTTACTATGATGAGAAATATCGTGAGGGCTTTGCCTTAGAATGTCAGGCGTTAAAGCGGGTAAGGGATAAAATGGGCTTGACAAATGTTATCCCCATGATTCCTTTCTGTCGCACTCCTGATGAGGGACGCAAAGTATTAGCTGAAATAGCGAAACATGGTTTAGAACGAGGAAAAAATGGCTTGCAAGTTTACGTGATGTGCGAGTTGCCCAGTAACGTAATCATGGCGGAAGAATTTGCCGAAGTTTTTGATGGTTTCTCCATCGGTTCTAACGATTTGACACAGTTAACGTTAGGTTTAGATCGAGATTCAGCTTTAGTAGCGCATATCTTTGATGAACGCAACGAAGCTGTGAAGCGGATGGTGAAGATGGCAATTGAAACCGCCAAGAAAACTAATCGCAAAATTGGAATTTGCGGTCAAGCTCCCAGCGATTATCCCGAATTTGCTAAGTTTTTGGTAGAGTTGGGGATTGATTCGATGAGTTTGAATCCCGATTCTGTATTGAAAACTCTCTTAATGGTTGCAAAAGTCGAAGGCGTTTAAGTTTTGTAGGGTGGAGATTGCGTCCACCCTACACTTATTAATATGTTGAGGTTAATTAGCGGTTCGGCTTCTTTCTCAACAGCAAGCGATTCGCCTGTGAGGGCTGATTCATCACTTTGCAAGTTCGTGCTTGAATTCGCAAGTCTGCGTCACTCGGTACTAAATCTTGTGATGGGAATTCGCAATTTTTGCTCGTCGCGGATGACGGTGGCTTAGGAAGTGCGGTCAAGGAAACTAGCATTGAAATTTCCGATAGAGTTGAAAGGAAATTACAATGCTTCTCTGGCCTGGGAACGAAAGAAAACGAGAGAAGGAGAAAATGGGAATGAGGGTCATAGAACTATAAAGTAGAGTGAGTGTCAAAGTGAAGGAAGATGGTTGCAAACCCGTTTGTGCCGCAAGATTTAGTAGGTAGACAGCAAGAACTGCAACAAGTCAGCCAAATTCTCTCAATAGATGGCGATTTACTGATTACAGGGGTTCCTGGTAGTGGAAGGCGATCGCTTATTCGTTGGGCAGCACAGAAAGTGAAAGCTAGAGTGCTAGAAATTGACTGTCTGCGAGCCACTGATGGCAAGCGATTTCTGCAATTGTTCGCTGAAAGCTTGATGGCAACCTTCACCACACCGGAAGAACTGGCGTTAATTGGACAGTGGATTGCAGAACATCCTCTGAGTTTGGAGGAATTGCCGAATGGACAAACTCGTTTAGTTTGGCATCTATCAAACGAGGGAGAATGGTCGCTATTTCAAGTTTTGCTGAACTTACCGCAAGCGATCGCTAACAAAGTCAATAGCCGCGTAGTGATGGTTTTTCGCAATTTTCCCCACATCCGGTCTTGGGATAGAGATGGCAAATGGGAAGCTTATCTGCGTGAAGAAATCGCCATACATACTCATGTCAGCTATGCGCTAATTGCTACAGTCGGAGAACCTTGGGTACAAGATAGTAACTTGCAGGTTGTCTGTTTAGCACCGCTGTCTAATCAAGAACTCAGCGCATGGATTGAGACAGCAATGAGCTTACAGGGATTGAAATTTGATGCAGATGGTTTAGCGCTATTTTTAAGCTACGTTCAAGGACATTTAGGGGATGCGATCGCGCTAGCTAGACGAATTTGGCTGGATTGCCGAGTTTTATACGGAAGCCAGAAAGAAGGACTAATCCAATCCCACCACGTCCATCGCAGTGCTTTAGCATTAGTTGAAGATATATCTATTACCTTCGAGTCACTGATTTTACTGCTACCTTCTAGCCAAGTTCGGGTACTAGAAAGTTTAGCTCTTGATCCCACAGATAGCCCGCACAGCCGCGAATACATCCAAAAACACCAACTTTCTAGAGGTGGCTCTCTCCAAGGTGCTTTGGCAAGTTTAGAACAGAAAGGTTTGGTATACGGCGCTAAGTACGGCTACCAGATAGCTTTACCTTTGCTGGGGTTCTGGTTAAAGCATAGGATTGGGGACTGGGGGCTTGGGGCTGGAGACTGGGGGCTGGGGGTGGGGACTAGGGACTAGGGACTAGGGACTAGGTACTAGGTACTAGGTACTAGGGACTGGGTAAGAGTCCTTCCAATTCCCAATCCCCAATCCCCAATCCCCAATCCCCAATCCCCAATCCCCAATCCCCAATCCCCAATCCCCAATTCCCAACTATGTGCGCGATCGCAAGCCACAATATTTTTATGCAAAAACACTCAATTACCATCTCGGCTTGGTCGCTTTTAATTATGTTACTCTGCACCTTGCCCGCTCATGCCCAAAAAATCTCCCGTCCCCAGCAGCAGCAATACTCTGTCGAAGAAGTTTTGCAACAACTCGCCAAAACCAAAGTCATCTACTTAGGCGAAACCCACGATAATCCTGAAGATCACAAAGCCCAGTTGGAGATTATTCAGCGACTATATCGGCAAAATTCTAAAATAGCGATCGCAATGGAAATGTTCCAGCGTCCTTATCAAAGTCTACTCAATCAATATCTGGCTGGAAAAATAACCCAAACCCAGTTATTAGAACAAAGCGAATATGAAAAACGCTGGGGTTTCCCGTGGGAATCTTATGCCCCGATTCTGAGTTTTGCCAAGGAAAATAATTTACCTGTCTTAGCCTTAAATACTCCCAGCGAAGTAACGCGCAAAGTCGCACGCCAAGGATTAGAAAGTCTGACACCAGATGAGAGAAAGTACATTCCGCCATTTAATGAAATTCGCACCGATAATTCCGAATATCGCCAAATGGTGCAAGAGTCTTTTCAACAGCATCAAGTAGCCGGACACGGAAATAGTGCAAACTTTGAGCGTTTCTTCACAGCGCAGGTGCTTTGGGATGAAACGATGGCAGAAGGAATTGCCCAATTTGTGAAAGCAAACCCAGATTATCAAGTCATTGTTTTGGCTGGACAAGCTCATATTATTTATGGCTATGGTATTCCCAGCCGCGTTGCGCGACGCTTGGCAAATAATATAGTCCAATCCTCAATTTTACTCAATCCATCGGAAGCCATGCAAGCTTCAAGTGACAAAGCGATCGCTGACTACTTTTGGGTAACATCTGAGTGAAGACTGAGTTAAGAATAATTGTAGGTTGGGGAGTCACCCCCGCACGGGGTTTGAGGTAAGTTAATCAAGTTCGGAGATGAAGGCGGAAGCAAGGCAGAAATTATGCGACTGAGGGAGGAATTAAGACGCAAAAGTTCGCAAAGATAAACGCAAAGGTAGCGCTGTTACGCTACCTTTGCGTTTACTTCTTATTACCCAAAAATTGCACCAAGGGTTGAAAAACTGGCACCAATTCGGGACGAGCAACGGTTAAAGTGGGGAAAGAGCGATCGCCATAATCCTCCCCTTCTTGCAACGGAAACACCGCTTCATCCTTCAGGGACACCCAAACCCCGCCAGCAGCTTGTAAAATTACCCACACTGCTGCAATATCCCAAATTTTCGGCGTAGACTCGACACCGCCGAGGGTAGTACCAGAAGCAACAGCAACAAAGTTGTAGGTAGTGACACCCAGCATCCGAATTTTACAGGGGAAAGGTTTCTGCAAAACAGAGGTACTTCTGGCACACAAGCAGAAAAAGTGATTGTGGCTGGGAGAGTCAGGGCTGGTGTGAATCGGTTGATTGTTTAAAAAGGCACCATTTTTCTCTCCCCCGCTATACCAAAAGGCGTGAAAGGTTTGGTTGATGGGGGGAAAATGTACGTACCCGAAAACAGGTGTACCTTGATACAACAAACCCATTGAAATTCCCCAAATAGGAATTCCCCGTGTAAAGTTTGTTGTACCATCGATGGGGTCAATCACCCAACACCATTCGGCACCATAAAAAGTGTGTTCAGCTTCTTCGCTTAAGACATCGTGGCTGGGAAAAGCTTCAGCGATCGCTTCTCGAATTTCCCGATCCGCCCACTTATCCGCTTGCGTCACCAGACTCCCATCAGCTTTTTGGGAAGCTTGCACTTGCCCAAAATCTTGCATTAGCTGCTTGCCAATTCTAGCGGTAGTCTCATTCGCAAACTTTAAAACCTGCTCAAAAACATCGTTCATAGTTAATAGTTCATCGCTAATTGCTAATTGCTAATGGTTCATGGCATCTTCACAATTAGCAATTAGCAATTAGCCATTAGCAATTTATCAGTCTAATTCACCTTCGAGGACAGTAGCGATCGCAACTTTTGCATTGTCGCGAAATTCTGTGACATCCACATGAGAGAGGAACACAACCGCTACTACCATTCCCACTGCTTGCAGTGCAAACACCAATCCATAGGCTAACACCAAGTTAGTAGTAAATAAACTTTTACCTACATCCAATACAGCACCACCTGTAACAGTTGCGATTGCCCTGGCCATTGCCTGTGATAATCCCCAAGCACCGATAAATGTACCAGCCGTTTCCGCCGCAGTCAAATCCAACATTAAACTAACTGCGCCTGTTGTAGTGACACCGGAAGCCAAACCAAATAATAATAGCGCTCCTTGCAACAACTTCTGATTGTGGGTGAATCCGGACAGGATAATTAATCCAAAAGTAGCCGCTACCAAAAGACAGCCTAATTTAGTTGTTTTTTGCTTTCCTAAACGAGGCACAATTAAAAATCCAGTGATACTAATCCCAAGTAGCGTTCCGGTTCCCCAGTAAGCATTTAACTTAGTAGTTTCCGAAACTTGCATTCCGAAAACTTCGCCTCCGTAGGGTTCCATCACTGCTTCTTGCATAAATAAGCTAATTGTCATCACGAGCAAAAAGGTGAAAAATATCCCCGTTTGCCGATTAGCAGTTAATACTCGCAGCGCTTTCCCTAGAGTAATTTTGTCTTCCCGGTCTACTAAAGTAGAACGAGAAGTATAGCGGGAATATTTTTTTTCAACGCCCACTGTCGCCAGTAACGCCAGCCCAAACACGGCGACGGGGACAATCATAAACAGCTGATTTACTGATGCTTGCAATTCCGAAAGTGGTGCATCTGCGGCAACTTTTTTGAGCAAAGTACCGCCGATAATTGCCCCCAGAACAATTCCCACCATCAGCATAGACCAAACAATTCCGACGAGTTTGGAACGGTTATCTTCATCGGAAACATCCACCAACAGCGCTGCAAAGGGAGTGGAACTCATACTCAGCGCCAAACCATAAAGCGCGAAAATCAGTGCAAGTACCGCAGTCCAACCATAAGTTTGAGTTGTCCATACCCAACCCCCAGCAGCTTGTACCACATTACCCAGCTGCCACATTACTTGTACAGCCAGGAAGGATGCGATCGCAAACAGCGCCGCCCCTACCCACACATAGCCCGTGCGATGGAAACCAAATAACGGCTTAGAATCTGACATCTGCCCAAACCACACCCGCGCTGGGGCGATAAACTGGTGCATCGCAATAGTACCAGCCGCAATTGTCGCCGGAATCCCCAGTTCCCCAATCATCACTCGGTTCAGGATTCCCAGCGCCAGCACCGCCATCATCCCCAATCCCATCTGAAACAAGCCGAGTCGGAACATGGTGAACAAATTCACTTTCTTGATTGATTCAAGCGGTTTCGACTCATCTGGCTGTAAATTTATATCACCTGTTGCCATATTTTTTAAAAGGAAATTAATACACGCATTACTGTTTTTACGCTTCGGTGCAATTTTTTCTTAGCGCCCTTTTTAAGGGGGTTCTGATCTATAAAGTTGCACATCACGCTGTTTTAATTTCACCATAGCCCCCAGCAACTATCTGCAACGATAAACTGAAAAATATAAACTTTTGTAAAAAGTATTACCAATGCAAACCATCACGTTAGCGCAAAATGGCCCCACCTTCACTGCTGTAGGTATCGGCGCTTGGGCTTGGGGGGACAAGCTATTTTGGAACTATGGCAGCGACTACGGGGAAACCCAGTTGCAGGAAGCTTTTGAAGCGACTCTGGATTCCGGCGTAAACTTCTTTGACACGGCTGAAGTGTACGGCCCAGGAAAATCAGAGGAGTTCTTGGGAAAGTTCATGCAAGAAGCTGGGCGCACAGCCCAGATTGCCACAAAATACGGCCCTTACCCTTGGCGAGTTACCGGACAATCAGTATCAGATGCCTTAACCGAGAGTTTAAAACGTCTGCGGGTCGAGCAAGTAGCCCTTTATCAGGTGCATTGGCCTTTCGCCTTCCTGATGAGCCAAGAAACGCTGATGAATGCCCTAGCGGAAGAGGTGAAGCGGGGCAGAATTGCTACAGTCGGTGTCAGCAATTACTCAGCCGAACAGATGAAAGAAGCTTATCAGCTTTTAGCGGCTAGAGGCGTACCTTTGGCTGTAAATCAGGTGCGGTACTCGCTGCTGACTCGGCAAGTCGAGGCTAACGGCATTCTCGACACGGCGCGTCAGCTAGGCGTGACTATTTTGGCTTATAGTCCTTTGGCTCAGGGGTTACTGACTGGCAAATATAGAGTCGAGGATGGCAAGGAGCCGACTGGCGCACGTAAATTTGATTCTCGCTTCAATCGCAGCGGTTTGGAGAAAATCGAGCCTGTGATATGTGCGTTGCGTAAACTTGGAGAAAAGTACCAAAAAACACCCGCTCAAGTTGCCCTGAATTGGTTGATTGCCCAGGATGGGGTGATTGCGATTCCGGGGGCGAAGTCAGCCGAACAGGCGCGGCAGAATGCCGGGGCGCTGGGTTGGCAGTTGAGCGCCCAGGAAGTTGCCCATCTGGAACTTTTGAGCCGCCCTTGGCGAAATTAATTGAGGCTCTAGCCTCTACGCTGCTGGTTCCCAAGCTCAGCTTGGGAACCAGCGAATTCAATCCAAAATTGATAGAGCGATCGCATCCTATGAAAATCTTCTCAGATTGGGGCTTCTCCCGCGAAGGCTGGCGCAATAATCAAAGAGGCGAATACTGGGTAGTAGCTCAGGCAATTCTCATCGTCGGTTTTGTCGTTTTGCCAGTCTACCGCCCAGTTAATTTACCTCTTGACAGATTTATTAACTTAAGCATTGCTGCTCTACTAGGACTGGCGGCATTAGTGCTACTTGCCAAAGGATTGCTGGATTTGGGACAGCAGCTGACTCCCTTACCTTATCCCAAAGACAACGGGCAGCTAGTTCAAACTGGTGTCTACAGCATCGTGCGCCATCCCGTCTACAGTGGCTTAATTTTGGCTGCCTTAAGTTGGGCAATCTTCTTCGTCAGCTTGTCCCACCTGGTAGCAGCAGCTATCCTATTCGTCTTTTTGGATGCCAAAGCCAGCCACGAGGAAGGATGGTTAACGCAAAAGTACCCAGATTACGCAGATTATCGGCAACAAGTCAGAAAGCTGATTCCCTGGCTCTACTGAGCGAACCAAATCCAGTAGAGGGTATCACACTTTGTCTACCACTCTGATTTTTTTTGCCCAGGTGTAAAATTGCCACATGAAGTTTTACTAAGTTGCCAGTTCAGGATAGAATTGCAAAATGGTGTGAGTAAGCAGAAATATCTATTCAGCTGATGTCCACTCTTTCATCAACACTGACCCGTCCTCAAAATGTTGGCAACTCCCATCTGGGGAGTAATGTATCGCCTTTGTTAACCAAAGCTGTGTATCAAACCGACCAGCAAGTAAAGTTCTTGCATTTGCAAGTGGAAGTTGAAATTCTTTTGCAGCAACTGCAATCACTTAAGAAGCAGCGTCTAACATTAGATTGTCAAGATGCGGGTTTCTCCGATGCCATCGGTAACAAAAAGCTATAGTAGTAAGGTTTTGTCCTTCTTAAGTGCGGTTTGTAACCCGGTCAGCAACCGATAGCTGACAAAAACTATTGCCTGCCACTAATCCGCACCGGGCAGGATTTTTTTGTGCATTGATGGCTGAATTCACTTAACTGATACTTAGAAAATTTTTTAATGACTCTATCGACGATCAAAGTAACCGACACCAACCTGGTATCTGCGACAACTGCTGAAACTCTCCGCATGAGAGACATTTTGAAAAGTCTGCCGCGTGAGGTTTTTGCCAAAAATCGTCAGAAAGCCTGGACGAGCGTGGTAATCAACGTTTTAATGGTGGGATTGGGATATTGGGGGTTAGCGATCGCGCCCTGGTATCTGACACCTTTGCTGTGGATATTTACAGGCACAGCGTTGACAGGTTTTTTTGTAATTGGGCATGACTGCGGACACCGCTCATTTGCCAACCGCCGCTGGGTAAACGATTTGGTGGGGCATATATTTATGTTGCCCTTAATTTATCCCTTCCACAGTTGGCGAATTCTGCACAATTACCATCACGCCCACACTAACAAGCTTGAGGAAGACAACGCTTGGCAACCCTTCCAGCCAGAATTTTATGACAGTATGCCAAAGGCGGGACAGTGGGGCTATCGCTTAATGCGGGGCCGGTTTTGGTGGTTAGCTTCGATAATCCACTGGTCGATGATGCACTTTGATTGGACGCGATTCCAAGGCAAAGAGCGGCAGAAGGTAAAATTGTCCGCACTGGTGGTATTGGGATTTGCCAGCGTCGCCTTCCCCTTGTTAATTGCGACAACTGGTGTCTGGGGATTTGTTAAATTTTGGCTCTTACCGTGGTTGGTTTACCACTTCTGGATGAGTACCTTTACTCTCGTTCACCACACAGCACCAGAAATTCCCTTTACTCCCGCTACGCAGTGGAATGAGGCGCAAGCGCAGCTATTTGGCACGGTTCACTGCGATTATCCGCGTTGGGTAGAATTCCTTTGCCACGATATCAACGTTCACATTCCTCATCACATTTCCACAGCAATTCCCTCCTATAATTTGCGACTAGCGCATAGCGCTATCAAAGAAAAGTGGGGAGACTCAATTCGCGAGACTCGCTTCTCTTGGTCTTTGATGAAGCAAATTACTGACGAGTGTCACCTGTACGATTCAGAAGACTACTACAAGTCTTTCAATGAATATCACGCAGGTAGCAAAAATTAAACTTTAAACGCTCTCGGTACGCAAAGTAATATTTCTGCGTACCGAGAGTGTTTTAAGAAATTAAGACTTGTTCATAACGCGATCCAGCACTTTCCCAGGTATACTCTGTTTCTACAAGCGATCGCCCATTTTTCGACAACTCTTCTCGTAACTGGGCATCTTCAAAAAGTCGCGCGATCGCATCCACATATTCTCGTACCCCGTTAGCGCGTAACGCCCGTAAAGGTACGCCTTCACCCTCAACTGCTAATCCTTCCAAACCGCGATCGCTTCCCACCACAGGCACCCCAGCAGCCATCGCCTCTAGAGTTTTATTTTTTATCCCAAACCCCGTGCGTAGCGGGACAACACAAACACTTGCGGAGTGTAACTGTTCTGCCATCGAGGAGACTTTACCCGTAACTATTACCCCCAAGCGATCCGAGAGTGCCTTGACTTCAGGCGTTGGTCTGGCTCCTACAATACTAAATGTGGCATCAGGATAACGCTTTTGCAGTTCTGGCAAGACTTCTAAGGTAAAAAACCGTGCCGCGTCAATATTATGGGAAGCATCCATCGCCCCCACAAATACTAGCTGGTGTCCACCGGGATCTTTAGGACGATAGGGAAACAACTCTAGATCAACGCCATTAGGAATTACCCTAATTTCAGCAGCAGGATTAAACTGGAGCATTTGCTGCCGATCGTCCTCTGTAGTGACTACAATGTTAGAAAATTTAGTGCAGTAGCGTTTCTCATAACTGTACAAGATTGAGAGATACAAGCGATCGCGCAAAGCATTAGGAGAAGCCCCCATTTCCAGATGGTTTTTACTCCAGCCATAAACGGAACTATGAATATCTACCACCGTCCGCACTGAATTGCGAAATTCCGGGCGAACGTAGATTTCATTTACGCTATGTTCGCAGGTAATTGCGTCACACTTCCCAGCTTTGACATAGGTATCCACCCAAGCTTGCATTTCTGGTGAGTAGCGATGCAAAACGTTTGGCGGCGTTCCCTTAACCAGTGATTCTGTAAAGCGTCCCACTTTCCCCAATAATCCACCTTTTGGTTCCGCAGGAATCGGAAAAATCACCAAGTCGCTTACCCACTGACGAAGTTCTTCTACTTCTGCATCTGATACTCCGCTGTGGCGTTGCGTTACCAGTGTGATGTTATGACGCTGGTGCAGGTATTTTAACAAGTTAAAGGTTCTAATCTCGGTTCCCCCCCGGCTAGGCGGATAGGGAAACGTTGAAGAAAGCATTAAAATATTCATAGAAATTCGTTTAGTCTTATTAGTCTTACAGATTTGTCTTTAACTTTGACTTGCATCAGCTTTTTTAAGAGCTGCAATGAGTTGAGCTTTATTCATACCTGAAAATCCCTTGATATTCCGTTTTTTTGCGCGCGCTTTTAGCTCCGGAACTGTCATTTCAGTGTAGTCCGGTTCCGGAGGCGTATCACCTTTCTTGATTTCTACTTTTACTGGCTTATTCAGGATTGGTTCAATTTTTTTAACAAATTCATCAATATGTTTACTGATTTTGTTGCTAATCAGCTCAAGCTTTCTATCTATCAACTTATCAATTTCGGGCAATATGCTTTCAATTTGTATTACCTCCCTTGATGATTCAACCGTATTTGAAGGCTGTATGTCAGCAACTGGTGACTCATTATTAATTTCTCGACTTCTCAGAACTTCAACCTGCTCCCTGAGAAGTTCCTCATTTTGTTCACTGAGCCTGCTGCTAATCTGCTCAAGCTTCTTATCTATCAAGTTCTCAATTTCTGGCAATATACTTTCAATTTGTATTACCTCCTTTGATGATTCAACCGTATTTAAAGGCTGTGTGTCAGCAACTGGTGACTCATTATTAAATTCTCGGTTTCTCAGGACTTCAACCTGATCCATGAGAACTTTCTCATTTTCTGATTCAATAATGAAAGCTCCAATCATTTCCCCTTTACGAGGATCTATCTCACGAGCCTTAACAGCGGCGTAGTATTCAAAGTGTCCATTAACTACCTCATAGGATTCCAGACTGGTTCTGCGAATAACTGGGGGATTAATAATACCTTCAGCTTTTAAAATTAACTCAGCAGTCCTATTTAACTCATCCTCTAAAAATTCTGAACGTGCAACATTAGAGTTAATTTTTTTTACTGCTACGAGCGAAGTAGATAATTTCATGCAGTTAGTCCTATTTCTTGCAAAACTTCTTTTGCTAGTAACTCAAATTCCTTGGCTGCGAGAGAATCTGGCTTAAAATCAAGTACCGATATTGGATCTGGTATTTCCATATTACCTACAATCTGCATTCTTTCGGTACATTTTGCCAGTTCCTCTCTTTCATAAATAACGCTTTCCATTATTTTCAAATTGTAGCGTTTGGGAATTACCTCTAAGCGCTTTGGTAAGGTATATTGTCCAAACCTGGAATTAGTAGATATTTTACAAGGAAGAACACCTAATATTTCAATGGGTGGCTTATTGAGAAATTTTCTATACCCATTAATTGTTTTAACAAAATCTTTGACGTTTACTAACCCTTGATTAGCAAACGGTTTTAGATCCGAAGGAATAATTAGATAGTCAGCTGTAATTAAGGCAATTCTGGCATAAAGGTTTAAAGATGGTGGCGTATCAATGATTACAACATCATATTGACCTTCTACTGCTTTTAGTTTTTGCAAAAGCATTATTTTACTAGAATCTTGTTGATTTAGCTCAGTTTCGTATTGCATTAAACTGATGTGGGAAGGCAACACATCAATTTCTGGGTTAGTATACTGAGATTTCTTAGCAACTTCGTTTATAGGATAAAACTCTTCTGACTGTAATAGATGACGAACATTGCAATCTTTTACCTCATCTAGTTCTTCATCATCAAATTTTGCTAAACCTGCTGCAAAGGTAGTATTAGCTTGGCTATCTAAGTCAACAATAAGGACTTTTTTGCCTTTCTTTCTGATAGCGGCGGCTAGGTTGACTACGGTTGTTGTCTTGCCTACGCCGCCTTTGTTGTGGTAAATTGCTATTGTCTTCACAGTATGTCGCCTTTTCTCTTTAATAAGTTCACTAGATTGGGGCTGAGAATTAATTGAATCCGCTTGTACGTTTGTTACTTCAATCGAAGGGTTTGCTGGTGATTTTTCAGAGGTAGCGATTTGGTTCTCATTGGGATTAATCTGGATATGTTCGATTTCAGTAGGTTTCTCTTTTAAGCTGTCTCTACCAATGAGAGTTTTTATTTCGTCTATTCTAGAGCTAATTTCTCTACCGGAACAGTTAAATACTAGCTGAATATCATCCTGAAATTTCTGGTAAATTCTGAGTTCCTTACCATTTGTTAACAATCCATATTCTACATTTAAACTCGTTAAGTAGCGCTTGAGTCTACCAGTATGTCTATTTAAGTTTTGATTAGGATGCTTTGCCTCCATCACAACACTTAACGGCGAGTTGTCATCCAACACAAATGGAACAACTTGCGCTGCAAATGCCAAGAAGTCTAATCGAATGCTGCCAACGGCAATCTCTTGATGCCAATTTTCTGGAGTGTATCCTAGCTGTGGCAGCAGATATTGAACTATGAGTTTACTTTCTACTTCGCTCTCGTTGCGGCAAAGCTCAGGATTAAAGTTCAATTCTGTACTTCCTTAATAACACTGCACTAATTGGAACCTTAAACCTACTCAATAGAATGAAGTTTTCCGCGTCAAGGCGATCGCTAACCTGAGATGATGTTCTTTCATACTTGTATGAGTGTAGCCTCGCACGTCTGGCAGGAGCAATAGTAAATTTGAGCGATCGCGTATTTTTCCCCGCCACGCGATCGCTTAAACTATCCTTTAATTAAAAAAATTTAACCGCGCTTGAACAAACCAGAGAAGCTGTTCTTCACCTTATCGAAAGTCGATTGGAAGAAGTTAGGTAAAACTGGCTCTTGAGGAACCGCAACCTCAATCGGCTCATCTGCAAATTCAGAACCTTTGAGACGATAGCCATATTCCAATTGGCTTTTATTCTTGCGTAGCACTGGATACAGGCGTAAGGAGGCTTCGCGCAAGTTCTCCTCTTCTTGAAAGATGGCTTGATTAATCTGGCTGGTGCGATTTACTGCTAGAGAACCCGCTGGATACCAGTTCTTTTTACCCTGAGTGCGAATGTATATATTAAATTCTGGTACGCCGTCCGACTTCAATTTGTCGTACTGCTTGGAGGCTTGAGTGCGTTTAGAGGCGGATTTGGTTGGTTTTTTGCTTGTCTTGGCTTTGCCGAATCCACTATTAGTTGTCATAAATCTTGTTTTCAGGTATTTACAAAATTTTACATAATTTTAAGCATTTGCGATCGCGCAAGGCAGATGCGGTTCTGGCGCACAACCAACTAGAATGCTTGAATTAACGAGAGCGATCGCGCTTCTGGGGAATATTTCACAGCATCTATAAATATTCAGCCATGAGAAACGAACTTGAGACAGAAAGTTAGGTTTATCGCTCCCATAAGCCCAAAGCAGTTAATATATTGCAGCGATCGCCTTCTCCTTAGTTGACAAGGGAGACACTGCGATCGCAAAGTCGGCGCAACTCTTCAAGGCGCACTATTGCCTTCCGACAAAGAATCCAAGATTATTATTAAGGCTGTAACAGTTGACCAGCGATCGAGTGCCGGGGATTCGCTGCAAGAGCGAGCATCACCCACCAGAGGAGCGAACACATGGGATATGTCATTGCAACGGTAAACATGAAAGGCGGTGTCGGTAAGACGACTCTCAGCGTCAACTTGGCGACTTGTTTAGCCAAAACTTATGGGAAGCGGGTTTTAGTTGTCGATCTAGACACCCAAATCAGCGCTACGCTCAGCCTAATGTCGCCACAAGACTTTGGCAAGAGCCGGAAAGAAAAGCGCACATTAAGGCAACTGGTTTACAAAGCAATTAGACCAGAAATTCCCAGCAAGTTGTCAATTCAAGATATCATTCAACCTTACGTTTGCACAGTCAAAGGACTCGATTTATTACCGGGAGACATTGACCTCTACGATGAATTTTTAGTTTCCGAAATGCTCCATGAAAAAGCGATGAATGGGGACAACAATAACTTCATCGAAGTCTGGAATAACTTTGAAAGGGAATTAATCAGAGGAATTTTAGAGCCGATTATTAAAGACTATGATTTCATTATTTTGGACTGCGCTCCCGGCTATAACCTCTTGACTCGTAGCGGTATCGTTGCCAGTAATTTTTACTTGCTACCCGCTAGACCAGAACCCCTATCAGTAGTAGGAATTCAGCTACTGGAAAGACGGATCAACAAATTAAAAGAAAGTCATGGCACTGAGAGTCTGCTGAATCTGCGAATGATGGGAATCGTCTTCATTATGTCGGGGAATATACTTAGCGGCAGATATTACCAGCAAGTTATGCAGCGAGTCAGCGAGGACTTTACTCCCACTCAAATTTTCAAAACCAGAATCCCAATGGATGTTAATGTTTCCAAAGCTGTTGACAGTTTTACACCAGTAGTTATCTCAAATCCAAGTTCGTCTGGCTCCAAAGCCTTTATCAAGTTAACGCAGGAATTTTTACAGAAGCTACAGGTTTCTAGCGGTACCTATAAAACCCCAGAAAGCAAAATAAATTTATCCGACTTGGATTAATTTAGTAATTCAGCAAGGGAGAAAAATAATATGAATTTGCTTACTTGCTGAGAAACCTTTCCCTTCAGTATTTGTAGTTATAGGTTGGGTTCTTGGAACCTCAACCCAACCTAATAGCTTAATGTTACTTAGTAAAAGTAACAGCAGTTGTTGCAAAAACTGTAAAATTTGGTTTCGTTATCTTGTGCTTTCCAGAGAGCCTGCTAAAGTAAGAATTGAAGCTGAAAAGCTTCTCTGACAGATACCACAGCGCAGTTCATATTCGACTTGAGAGGTAAAAAACGCTGTTTAATCTAACATCTGTCTCATCAAAAAAACGACAGCAGCACCCCACCTAAAGACTGATATTTCCTCAGTTACTGACTAGGGAGCTATGCAACTAAACTTTATTAAGTTATTGCAACTCCAGGTCTAAAAGCCCATGAGAGGAGATCGCTCAGTGAGTTTCGTTGGAGTGCTGTTGTTGCATTTAAAGCCTTTACGTTTTAATAAACTGTCTCGTCTTCTTTTCGCCACGCTGGATCGACGATACAGATAAACACCAGTGGCTCTTTTCCGCAACTATGGATAAATTGCTTTGCATTGGGTGGAATATACACCGCATCCCCAGGTTCGACTAACTGGGTTTCATCATCAATGTGCATTTCACCTGCGCCGCTAATGATGTAGTAAACCTCAGAAGTTTTTAAAGAGTGCGCTACAGATGTTTGTCCCACTGGGAGAACCGCGTGAGCTAAACTATAGCGCAACTCAATCGGCTGCTTCTCTGGGTGCAGTAATTCTCTTAACTGAGTGCGATCGCCCGCAATAAATTCCTCACAAGCACTAAGCTTTTGAATCAGCATTCTCGAAGAATAGTTATTCGTACAAGACTATGTTGCCATCCTACAGCGAATCTTGAGAATGTAGAGAATAACCGGGAATTGGACAATAGTCGGAGCAGTTAATCGCTTCTTCGGTTAAGGCATCGCTAGGCTTTACCGTACACTTAAGGCGATAATCACCAGTAAAATATTGACAATTAGCGCAGGGTATGCTATGCAAACGCTTAGTTTTGGAAACACCCTGTGCGATCGCGCTAAAGATGTTCCAGAAAACCAAAATTGTCATCATCCAGGCACAAAAAAAGCACACTGGCACTAAAATCGGGCTGATTGCATGAACTAGAAAATATAGAAGTTGAAACACAGGCTATCTCTGGAAGACCAGGCAAATATTGTTATACCAATAAAATTATTTCACTTGCTCAGGTGTATTCCTCAAACTTAAGGCATATTTGTATATTTTTGTAAAGATTACCTTTGGCTTGCACCGCAGGAGTATTTTTAAAGATTATTCATTAGTGGGATTTAAACAAATTTCAAGCCCAATTCAAGCTAAAACTAGCGATATCCGCGACAAGTAGACCCCGGTTCTGGTTCAGCCACTAGAAAAACCGATAAGAGATAGTTGTTCTAAACCCCTCCAAAACCTCAACAAAGGTGTTTAAAGGTTTATTAGCCCAACGTCTTTATAGTCTTCCTGTTAAACGGTGCCATAACATGAAAGTTTAGGCACGCTATACGAGAATAAAATGCCTCATTAGACTTCTATAATCTCTAATTTGCTATTGTTTAACTTTTAACCATCCCTTCTCTTTCCGATAGAAAACTTCAACTCAATTTCTTTGAAACCGGGTTGATACTCTCTTTCCTTACTTCAGTCAATTAACTCTACAGCTAATTCCGGCTTCTTCTTAAATTCTGTATCTCATCGAAGCGTTTACATCATTTATTGAAGCAAGGGGGTATGGCTGCGGGAGTTATCTGTTTCATTCCTCAGACTTTGGCGTGAAAAGCTTGCTGTCCCAGTATGATACTCTCATTGGCTCTTATAGCAACTGAAGTAAAGGTTAGGACATAATAGAAAGGAGTGAATAGGAGAAAGAAAGCCAGCTCCCTACAGTTATGACTTGAGAATAAAAGTAATAGAGGCAATAGATAGAGGAATGGGGAAAACCCAAGCTAGTAAAATCTTCAACATTAGTCGGAATACCATAAACTTATCGCTCAACAGAAGAAAAAAAACGGGAGATTGTCAAGCCAAAAAGGGATATCAACAAGGATATGGGGCAAAACTCACGGATTTCGAGAAATTTCGAGAATTTGCCCGAAAACATGGCAGTCGAACTCAAGAAGAAATGGCAGAAGCCTGGGAGGAAAAAATCAGTGACCGAACAATCGGAAAAGCCTTGAAAAAGATTGGTTTTACCCGAAAAAAAAACAAAACTTACGGATATCGAGAAAGAGATGAAGAGATATAGCCTTTTCCTGTCTAGTGAGGTACGCTCAAAGCATAGAGCATGAGTATTTTCTTGATTAGAGATGAAACCCTACTCCCTTGACCTGCGGCAAAAAATTGTTGACACCTA
>NZ_JAMPKJ010000026.1 GCF_039962115.1 Funiculus sociatus GB2-C1
TGTCGGCAAAAAAGCTGGCAAGGCTATCTCTAACTCCACTTGCCTTGCGTTTGCCTCGATTGCGCTCCACTAAATTATCCACTTGTGACAGTCAAAGGGCGGAATGTGGGCTAGATAATCAGTAAAATTAAAAATAATTACTTATGACAAATTACCAATGAGCGATACTAAATCTATTCAAACACTAATTGAAGAAATTGAGGCTTTATCTCCAGAAGAGCAAGCTTTATTAAAGCAGAGCTTTTCCCCTTCTATTAGCGTACAAATCAACACAGTAGGATTAGAACCAAGCCTTTTACCTGATGAACAAGTCAGCCCATTGGCACCAGAACCCCTAAAAACAGGAAACGCTGTTTTTGACAACTTTGACGCAGCACAAAGTAAATTTTGGGGTGATGAGGCAACTTATCACGTCTTGCTGAAAAATGAGCCAGAGGGAGGCGTTAGCGCCACATTGTTAGGATGGCCTGAATGCAAAGCTATGGGGAAGACGCGACAAGACGCAGTTTCACGCTTACAGGATATGGTGGATGCGCTTCTAGCTGAAGCTGAAATCGTTACTGTAAAAATCAGATCAACCCAATTAGATAATCCCTGGTTAAAACTTGCGGGTAAGTATAAGGACGATTCGCTATTCGATGAGTTCTTGGAAAATATCACAGCCTATCGTCGCGAACTCGACGCGGAACAAGAAGCATATGATCGTGAACTTGACGCGCAAGATGAGGCAAAGTGAGTCAGTACATTCTTGATACGGATCACTTAACATTTTTGCAGCGGCATCATCCACTTGTTGTGCAGCGTGTCGCTACAATCAATCCTAGAGATATTGCTGTGACAATCGTAACAGTAGAGGAACAACTTCGTGGACGACTCGATAGCATCAGGCAAGCTTCCACCAACGGTTCTCAAGCTGACAGGCTGGTATTAGCTTATACAAGGCTAGGGGAGACACTGGACGATTTCAAAAGCATCAACATTCTCAAGTTTGATGAAGAGGCTTACATTCGTTATGCAGACTTACGTAGTCAACGAATACGCATTGGTACGCAAGATTTAAAAATTGCTGCGATCTCGCTCTCCAAAAATAGTATCCTGGTTACTCGCAACCAGCGCGATTTTGCACAAGTACCCGATTTAATATTTGAAGATTGGACAATTTTGCCATAATGAAGATTGGACAATTTTGCCATAATATTAAATCGCGCCCTTAGTCTACTTGTTCAAATTGCCACCATAAGCGCCGAGTAGACAGTCGCACCTAAAGCAAAAGCCCAGAAACGGCTTTCCCTTTCCTCTGGTAATTCTTCCTTAACGACGTTGAGAATAATTCCTCCGGCGATGAAGGCGAAAATGACTGCGATCGCCGCCTCAGAAATTTCTGTCGCCCGCCCAATCACCCATCCGGCAATAATCGCCGCCGCCAGTATCCAGCGCCCAATCCGGTTATAATCTCCTTTGTGGTTTTCGCGCAAGCCGTCATCGTTCACCACAAAATGCAAAGCCATTGCAACGAAGAATAACAGCAGATCCCAAATACCTCGTTCTTCCCGATGGAGGAGAAGATAGCCGATGAGGGCGTTGTAGCTCGAAAACGAAGCCATGTGCAGCCAAAAAACGCCTGCATCGGTGGTATCTTTCTGGTTTTCTTTTTGGTTTTGCTGACGCGATCGCTTGGCAAGTCTTTCTAATCCGTAGAACACACCAAAACCCAAAAGCGCCACCAGGTAAACATGGTGTTCAAAAAATTCAATTAAATAACCCTCCCTTTCCTCAATTACCTGCTGTCCCTGGTTGAGTTCGGGGAAAACGTGAACGAAAATATAGGCAACTGATACCCCACCAGCGGCGGAAAGCCAACGACTGCGAGGAGTTCTGTCCAGAAAGCGCATATTGCCGGAAAAAAGATGCACAAGTGCCAGACAAACTGCCAAAATTGCAGACAAGATGACGGCACTAGGACTCGATACTGAAGGCTCTGCAACTGCAAACACCATGTTAATCAAGCACCTTTAATATTTTTCTGGCTGATATCTTCACTAAATTAGCAGAAATTGCTCCCAAGACCATTTAGGAGCCTTGCTTTTTCTCTTCAGCTTGGTAAGATTTTGACGCAATTTCCTCCTCCTAATAGCATATTCTTGTGAAAAATTTTATTGTTTAGACAAGCCGACTTTGATAAAAATTTTCATCTTTAGGTAGAGGCGCTTTATTTCTGTAGGCGGGGGTACAATAAGAGCAATTAAAGGTATTATTCAAAGGTCGTATATCCCAGTCGCTACGAGAAGGGACAGATATGCAAGTTCACTCAGAATCCTCAACCTCAGAGACTAAACAAAAAATTGCCAACATTTTTCGCCTAGTAGGTTGGATTGCATTCTGGATAGAGTTGGGTTTAACTATTGGTTCTGGGATAGCTTTATTATTTTCTATCTCTGGTCGTAACTTCGCTACTGAAACAAATCCCGGCATTGGGGTAGGTATTTTTTGGGCTGTCGCTGGACTTTTAGCGTTGTGTTTTAATGTATTTTTAGCGTTCCGTTATACTCGCCTAGCCAAAGGTTTAAGCAATCCTAATCCAGAGCGTCATCCTAGAAAAGCTGATACTGTCCAAATTTTGAGAATGTCAGTAATCACGAGTTTGGTGGGAATATTGTTATGCCTCTTAGGTTCGGGTGCGACTGTAGGAGTGCTAGTTGCAAAAGCTGTATCCCAACCTCCAGGGGTAGCACTTACTGACCCCAATATGATTATTCGTGCGCTTGATGTTTTTGTAGCAGTAGCGAATATCAATGGTATTGCTGGTCACTTTGTGGGGATTGTCACTTCACTGGGATTGCTAAAGTGGATACATAATCAGTAATAAGACAAAAGCACTTTACTGCTTTTGTCTTTGCTAGAAGGTAGCTTTTTGAGGAATAGGTTATTTCCTAACGCGCTCTAGTCGGTTGTTGATCTTCGGAACTTGATTCTGAATGCGATCGCTCTGGCAATGCAAAGACGCTCACCAGTGCTGCTAAAGTAGCGCCAAAAGTGTCCATAATTAGGTCGATGATTGTATCATCAATGCTATTGATAACTCCGATCGCCCATTCGGTTATTTCCCAAATAGCACCGATGGCGATTCCGAAACTTGCGATCGCTAACATATAAATTAGCAGATGGTTGCGGAAGGTAGTTAGCATCGAGCTATACACCAAAAAACTCAGTGCAAGCGTAACGGAAAAGGTTGTAAAGGCATGGGTAATTTCATCGTATGGCCCCGGTAGGTAAAATAAGCCCCAAACCCAGCCTGCGGCATTCAGCAACGCTGCTACTACAAATAGAAAATCAAACAAAGTTGGAAGTTTATTTTCTAAGGTGACAAACAGGAACGAAGCAGCTAGGAAGCAGGCGAGTAAAAAGGAACCTTCCCAGTTACGTTGACTGGCTGTAAAGACGATTGCGATCGCTAGGAAAAACTCTCCAACCCAAGCGGCTATCCGATAACCTCGCCAGTCAGTATTCAGCATGGCTTTTTCCTCATAAATTTCATAATTATGGATTACTAATAAACTATAAATGAAGCGATTAATTTAATCTGAGATTGGAGGTTTTTTTTATTGGTGAAAGCTACTTTTAAACGAACCGCCCAGGCGCTCTAGGGCGCACAGGAGGAGGAAAGGGAGAAGTTTATGAATCTATATATATTATGGTTCTAGTTGCTGACTTGAAAGGGCTTGAATATCGGCCCGTAAGGCGACAATTTCCTGGTGCAGGGCGGCAATGGATTTGGCGCTTGCTAACTCTGCCTCTTCGTTTTCGGCATCGCGCCCGATAAAGAAGGTGGCGAGTGTTGCTGTTACGTAACCAAATACTGTGAAGGCGTACAGTGCCAGAATTAGGTGTAAAACGCGACCTTCTGGAGTCTGCGGCACATATTCGCCACCCATCGTTGTCATCAGCATCGCTGTCCACCATAGTGCTTCCCCGTAGTTATTCAGTCCGCCACCATTAGGAAGGTTGCTTTCAAAAGCGTACATCCCGGCTGCTCCGACCAGCGTCACTACTAGCGTCAGCACCATGACGTAGCCAAACCCGCGACGACTCATACTAGCTCTGAGCGATCGCATTCCCCGATTCAGAGAACTGATGACGCGCACCAGTCGCAGTCCCCGGCTAGCTTTGAGGATGCGAATCACGCGGCTAATCCGGAAGACGCGCAATGCTGGTAACACCAAGGAAAGGGCAGTTAACCAATTGTGCTTGATATAAACGAGTTTGCGATCTGCCAAAGTAAATCGCAATACGAAGTCGAGTATGAAAACAATCCAGATCGTGTTGCTGATAACTTGCAGCAGTGGATTTAAGCCCCAGATCAGTTCGACGACTAACAACAAAAGCCACCCGAAGCCAAGGAATAGCATTGGTGTTTCCAGCCAATCTTCCAGCTGTTCGAGAACTTCGAGTCGTTCTTTTTGGAGTTCCCTTTTTTCAGATGTACTAAGATTGTTCATCATTGCTCTAGCACCCTAACTACCGCCAAGTATCGCTCCTCAACATCTTTTCGGTCTAACTCTTCGGGTATATTCTCCTGACTACCGCGTTGGATCATTTGGGCATGACGTAATAGTGCAGCGCGGTCTTTTTTGTGTTGGGTGCGCGATGCGATGAGGGCGATCGCTTCCAGCAATCGAATTACCACCGCTACATCCGGTTTGCTGTACTGTCGAATCTGGTTAAAGGCAGCGTCAAGTAATTCTGCAAACGTCACCGGATTAGCGATCGCTCGCAGGTTGTTGTCGTTGTCATAGCGGTAAGGCGAGGGAAAATCTCTTTCCGCCAGACGGCAAAGTGCAGCCGTTAGCTGGTTAATACACTGGATCGCCGTGAACGGATCGTTGATGCCAGGAGAAATAGCACGAGCGGCAATTTCAACTAACTGATTAATGGGGAATTCTATATCCTGTTGTTCGGTGCGTTGCTCGCCAAAAATAAATGCTTGGTTCAGGTGGTGGGTGAGTTTTTTATTCACCCGTTCTCCAGGCCAAATCATCACCATTTCGCTTCCTTCCACAACAAACTTGCCGGGGCGATATTTTAGACGCAGGACGAGGTCTTTTGAGGTGGCGATCTTCATCAACCGCTCCTCATCAATTGCTTGAAGATAACCGCTAGCTGTGGCTAAGATGGGAGTCGCTTCCTTATCGAACCCGACGGGGATTTCCGCCACCGACCGCTGCTTTGGGACTGATTTACCCTGCCCGATCTTCTGCGGAAACAAGCGATCGATGGCATTGTCCAACTCTCTGCCAACGTCTCTGATGATATGGGATGCCTGCATCGAGGTTGAGACATGATGGATAAAGTAGATCAGGACGCCAATACTGGCGATCGCTAGCACCATGCCCATTGTGACGGAAGTTTGCGGCACAAACACGTCGTAATCATCTCCCCGCACGGTTCGCAGTACCAGCAAGCAGTAGATGAATGTACCGATAAACGTGCCCAGGACGACTTGATTGCCCGTATCCTGCATGAAGTTACGCATCAGTCGTGGGCCGAATTGGGAGGAAGCGAGGGTGAGGGCAACAATCGTAATCGAGAAGGCGGTTCCGGCAACGGTAATCATCGAACCGGCAACAGATGAAAGCAGCGTTCGCGCTCCATCTGGCCCTCCTGTATAGATCCAGCCCAAGGACTCTAGCGGGCCAGATTTGCCTGCTCGATCGAGGCTTAGCATTCGGAATGCTAACGCGATCGCTATTACCACCATCAGGGTTGGCACAAACCAGTAGCTAGAGTGGAGCGAGTCCCACAGTTTCCCCAGCTTGATGTTTTTCATCAATTATTTTTCATCAATTATCGTCCGCAGTATGAGGGCGATCGGGGTTCTCGTCTCTATGGCTGCCATTCCCGTCTCTTTGCGCCCGCATTTCCGCCAACTTTCTTAAGGAACCGCCGATACTACGCGGTTTTGGCACTTCTTTATTACCCGCAGGCCATCCTTCACGCTGACGTGCGCGATCGCCATCTGTCTCTTCGGTTTGGTCGTGGAAAAGGATTTGCTGCGTCGGGAACGGCATATCAATGCCGTTAGCAGTCAGCTTATTCTTGATCGCGGTGAGAACTTTGTCCCGCATATCCAGAACATCTGCACGTCGCGGCGGCTGTACCCACCACCGGGCGCGGATGTTCACGGTACTTTCAGCAAGTTCCATCACTAACACGTCGGGGGCGGGATCTCTCAAGACACCATCCACGCCTTGCATTGCTTCCATAATCAATTCCTTGGCCCGGTCGATATCGTCGCCGTAGCCAATGCCGATATCGTACTGTAGTCGGCGGTTCTCGAAGGCAGTATTAACTGTCACCGAATTTGTGAACAGTTCAGAATTAGGAATCACAATCCGACGACCATCGTAAGTTCTGATTGTTGTGGCGCGCGTCTGAATATTTTCAACCGTTCCCTCAAAGTCTTTGAAAACAATTTGGTCATCCATCTGGAACGGCTCAGTTAAGAGAATCAGAATACCAGCTAGGAAATTCTGGAGAATATCGCGGAACGCAAAACCAATTGCTACCCCACTGATACCCAACAATTGCACCAAATCTCCTGCCTTGAATGTCGGAATAACAATAGATAAGGCGACAAATAAACCAATTAAAATCGTTACCCCTTGCGACAAACGCCCAAGTACCAGCCCCAAATTCCGAGCATGGCGATACCTGCGGGTAAGGCGTTTAACCAATGTCCTGATCGCGATCGCGCCGAACCAAAATAGTGCAAATACGATTAGTGCTAATACCAGGTTTGGTATCAAGATGATCAAACCCTCGATCATTCCCTGAATCTTATTCCACGCTGTTGATATTGATTCTCCTAGATTCATTACTTGTTCACATATACAACAAACCGTGGTTAATTTTAATAGAAAATAAATAACTCTAACTCTCTCTTAGGTCAGTATTTCTATTACCCAACTTGTCATAACAATGACCAACCTTTTACGTAGTCAGTTTATTTTCTGACCCGTCTGCTCCTAGTTTTAGGCAATAACTTACTTCGCATCTATCCAATGGCAGACTTTAAAATACCATCAGAACACATACCCATTCATCTTGGCACCTGCCAAATTTTAATAGTTTTGTCAAAGCTGCCACTAGCAATTATTTGTCCATCAGCGCTAATAGCAATCGACTTAACCCAACCGGAATGCCCGGTGAGGTTGCGAATTAGTTCCCCAGTGGGAATATTCCAAATTTTGATAGTTTTGTCCACACTGCCACTAACTAATGTCTGCCCATCTGGGCTAATAACAATGGCATTAATATAGCTAGAATGTCCGCTAAGGGTGCGAAGATTTTTGCCTGTGGACATATCCCAAATTTTGATAGTTTTATCCGCACTACCGCTTGCTAATATTTGTCCATCTGAACTGATGGCAACAGAATTAATAGGTTGAGAATGCCCAGTGAGGGTATAAATATTTTTGCCTGTGGACATATCCCAAATTTTGATAGTTTTGTCCGCGTTGCCACTGGCTAATATTTGACCATCTGGGCTAATGGCAACAGAATTAATAGGCTGAGAATTTCCGGTGAGAGTGCGAAGATTTTTACCTGTAGATATATTCCAAATTTTTACAGTTTTATCAGCACTGCCACTGACTAAAGTTTGCCAATCGCTGCTAATAGCAACGGAATTAACTGGGGCGGAATGTCCTTCTAGTCGGCGGATTTCTTTGCTTGTGGATATATTCCAAATTTTTACAGTTTTATCAGCACTGCCACTGGCTAAGGTTTTCCCATCTGGGTGAATGGCAATAGAATTAATATAGCTATCATGCCCGTTGATGGTGCGGATTATTTTGCCAGTATATCTATCCCAAATTTTGATAGTTTTATCAGCGCTGCCACTTGCTAAAATTTCCCCGTCAGGGCTAATGTTAAGGGAATTAACATGGCTGGTATGTCCGGAAAAAGTTTTGGCTACAGAAAGATTTTCATAGGCGATCGTTTTGGGAGATGCTGGGTTGTATTGCGAAATTCCATATGCGCCTAATCCGATAGCGATCGCGATCGCGCCCCCAACTAGCCATTTATTTTTATCACTTTGACCAATTTTAGTTGGCGAGTTAGGTGACTTCCAAGATAGAAATATAGAACTAACCGCACCTATACTCATAAGATTGTTGGCATATAGTTTATGCCTAGACAATTGCCGCGAAATCTTATCTATATCATCTAAGATTTCCTGAGTGTTCTTGTGGCGCGCCGCTGCTGTACGCGCCATCAGTTTATCAATTAAATCTGCAAGCTGAGGTGAAATATCAGGCGCATGACGTCGCCAGTGGAATTGATCGGTTAGCGGTTCGTAAATAGCATGATCTGTTGCTTGCTTTCCTGTCAGTAAATAAACAAAAGTACGCCCCAAAGCATAGAAATCTGATTGCGGTACTGCATGACCTTTTTCTTGCTCTGGTGGCGTGTAACCAGCGGAACTAATCTTAGTGACTCTACCTGCACCGCCGACTTCTGCAAGATAGGTATATGTCATTTCTCTAGCAGTGCCAAAGTCTATTAATACTAGATGCCCTGTGGAACGCATCATAATATTGGCTGGTTTAATATCGCGGTGAAAGTAGTTTTTTTGATGTACGATATGTAAAATTTGTGCTAGTTGTTTTAACCAGTTAAGAGCAAGCTGCTGACTAATCGGGCAATCGCCCTGCTGTTTCATCCACTGCTTTAAGTTAAGTCCGTCAATTTTCTCCATGATGATGCAATGCACTGGCTCTTTGCAGTTTCTGGGATAAAACTGAAAATAACCATCTGGTTCCATTTTCGGAATACCTGGATGATTTAGCTGGCTCAATACATCTGCTTCTTGCTGGAATAGCTCAACAATTTTGGGGTTTTTGTTATGTTCTTGTTTTAGTATCTTCAGGATTTGGGGAGCTGCTCCCTCATAAGCTTCATATATATTGCCAAATCCGCTGTCGTCACTCAGCAGGCGCATCACCTGATAGCGCCCTTGAAGCAACAACTCTGAGCCACAGTTGCGACATATACGGTTGTTGGCATTGGCGGGGTCGTTTGGCTTGGGGCAGAAGGGGTTGATGCAGTAGCTCATACATAGCTACAGAATTGTGTTATCCCTACTATACGGCGGGAATTGTAAATTATACACCCCAAGGTAGGCTGAAAAATGCAATGGTTGTTGTATGAGGCGGCTTTTAGCTGGCTATAAAAAAAGAATAGGTTTTTTTACCTATTCTACTAAACGCGCTAAACGCGATATGCAACTTTATTCATTCTCATTCCCACTCAGATGCTGGGAATGAGATAACGAGGTGCCTTGATGATATTATTTTCCAGATTTACCCTGTGGCTTAATTGTGCAACGGTCGAACCATTCCTGGTAAGTTTGTTGATGTTTGGCATCTTCAAGAATGATTTCCACTCGCACTTTCGCGCAACCGTGCGGCCGCTGATGTGCGATCGCATCTAAAATTCTACTAGCAGTTTTCGGCGAATCAAACTCGCCCCTTACGGTTTGCTGACTGTTGGCGCTTGCAAATCCATTGTTTAAACGTACAGTTTCAGTCAGTTCAATTCCAGAGAGATCCCCTTGTCCTAGATCAATTTCGGCTAATTGTTTGTGTTCTGGGCTGACTTGTTCAACAATCAAAATCTCCCGTCTAACTGGAATCTCTACCATCCGTGTTTGGATTTCTTTGCGAACAATAACTTCGCCTACTTTATGTTTGCTACTGTCTACGACTAATCGTTCTTCTAGCAAACGAATGATTTCTTGTTCTACAACTTCTGCATCTGAAGTGTTAGAATCTGACATAACTTTCTCCGATTGCTTTTGGTTATTATTTAATTGTATTGCTGTTGGGGTGACAGATGCAGTAGAGCCTTCATTTGATGAGCGTGCAGGCATTACCGATGTTTGTGGAATTTCTGCAAATTCCCCATCCCCATTTGGTATTATATAATCTGCTGAATACTCTATTTCCGATTGGCTGACATCTACATACAGCGTTTTATCGGCTGAGTCTACTTGCTGGATGTGCTTGCTTCTAATTAAAAATAGACTGGAGACTGGCTCGGCTTTAGCCGGAGATATAACTAAGTTTAACTGACGAGTTGGATCTAGAATTACATCCTTCACCTCACCCAGCAGCAAACCTTGCCGATCCTTGGCGGTATAATTTTTTAGCTTATTCTTCAACTTGCTCAACAAGACATTGATCCGAATATCGTTTTCTTCTGAACCCTGATTTTTTGCCAATGTTTCGTTGTTCATTTTACAGAGCTTACTAATTTTTTTTTGAAGCAAAAACCCATTTATTATCCGTTGGTTAACGGATGTTTGGAAAGCTTACTGATTTCGACAGCATTCGCCAATAATCTATCCAAACACCCGATTATGCTGCGATTATCCTAAAAATTAGGTGGTGTAATTTTCATCCATCCAACAAATCGGTAGGCTTTCGCCTGAAGGAAAAACCAATTTTTCCTTTTGATAAGTAATCGGTTCCTGTTCCTCTTGTCCTGCTTGGTCTCTTCCAGTCACAGCAGTTGAAGTAGGGCTAATTAAATGCTGAATATCGGTTATTTCAATCAAACTGCCGGATTCTTTATCTTTGAGAAACATAGAAGATGCCTAAATTGGGGTTCACTTGAAATGGTTTGCCGTGTTACAGATACCTGGTAAACATACAGGCACTGAGAAAGGGGAGTATCCCACTTTTGTATAAACGCCAGACTACTAAAGTCGCAGCTACTCAACCAAAGCCCACCTGCGCGGGCTTTTTCTATTAGCCTGTTCTCGCTACGGCTTGGTTTGTGTAGCCACACCCTTAACGGTGTGGGGGTATATTTCCAAAAATAGGATACACCCGCTTACACGGTTATTTGTCTATCAAAATCAACTCAACAACCGTATAGTCACGAGGGCTAATTAAATTCGGTCGGTGGGTAAGTTGGTAGAGCGATCTACAAACGTTTGATCGGTGGTGTTAACATCTAACTCTTCGCGACGGATGGTTTCTTCAGCATCCACTGTTTCGCGGTCTACTACTTTGCTGACTCGCACTTCTTCACGCACAAAAGCTTCTTTGTGAATGTCGGGAGTTTCTTCGTAAATTTCCATGCGTGCTACTTCGCCTTCTTGGAAATTAACACTTCCCGGAGCAACTGCTTGGCCTGCATCCGCTGGGGTAACTCGCTCAATTACAACTCGCTCTTTTTCAATTGGCACTGAAACTCGTGCTGTTTCCGTTTCAATGTGCTTGCCAACTGCAACTTCACCTGTTTTTACGCGAGTTTTGTTAGCAATAAGGCGCTCTTGGTACAGTTTGAGAGTTTGATGATCGCGATCATTGATCTCGTACAAAGAGGGTTCTTGCTGATAGTTATAGCTGCTGCGGTCATATGTGGCATCAGCTACCGGGCTAACAGATGCACCCGTAGTTGGAGCGCGATAAACTCCTCTTACCTGTTCTTCATAATCGTAATCAGTTGTCATGCGATCGCTATATTCGGGTAGAGCTTCTGCTTGCTCTCTAGTCATGCCGCTAACGTATACGCGATCGCTATTATAATCAATTCTAGAGCGACCAATTGGTAGCAAAACTTTTTTGCCAAAAATCCAAAATCCTAAGTCAACCACTAGATACCGTAAGTGACCTTCTTCGTCAACTAAAACGTCGGTAACGTTGCCAAATTTCTCTTCATTAGATCCTTCAGTATAGACACTCATCCCTTGAAGGTCATTGCCACCAAAAGTGTCGCGGTAGTTTGGATCAAAATCTTCTATTTTTAAAAGAGCCATGCTACTTTCCCTTAAGTTGTTACATCTCTATGTTATTTACTTTACAAATATCTCGAATTTGCTTCCTCTCCCCAGCGACTGAATTCCCTAAGATAATCAAGCTCATCTAAAGGTGTAAAACAGTTGATACTAAAGCTTAGATGTGCGGAATTTTGAATATTGAGGTTTAATTTTGCGTCTATAACAAGCAGCAGTTTTAAGTAATATTAAGTATATTAATTGAGCCGAGCCAGCTAATATATATAGATGCCTATTTATAGATATAAAAAAATTAATATTTTTGACAAATATAAGGGATGAAAGTATATAAGAAAAGGTTAAAAAATAAATCTGCCGGACGGTAGATAGTGAGGATGTATAATCAGTCGTGGTTAAAGCTGGTGGAAAAACACCGAGCGATCGCAGTCATAAGAGCGCCACAGATGGAACTTGGTCGCCAAATGGCTCTAGCTGTGGCATCGGGAGGGATGCACCTAATTGAAATTACTTGGAATAGCGACAAAGCAGCAGAGTTAATTGCCCATTTGCGTTCCGAATTACCAAATTGCACAATTGGCACAGGAACCATATTAAATCTAGAACAGCTAAAGAGCGCGATCGCATCTGGCACCCAGTTCGTCTTCACTCCTCACGTTGATCCCACTCTGATTAAAGCAGCAAATGATAGCGGCGTACCGATGGTGCCTGGGGCGCTTTCCCCCACGGAAATTGTCACCGCTTGGGCTACAGGTGCCAGCTGCGTGAAAGTGTTTCCCGTCGGCGCTGTAGGCGGACAGAAATATATAAAAAGTTTGCAAGGGCCATTGGGACATATTCCCTTAATTCCCACAGGCGGCGTAACCCTGGAAAATGCCAAAGAATTTTTACTAGCAGGAGCGATCGCCGTCGGAGTTTCCGGCAGTTTATTCCCCCAAAAGGGACTTACCATACATTCTGAATCTGAGCAATATGCGCTCATCGCCCAACGCGCCCAAACTCTGATGCAAAACTTAGTAAATTACCAGACAGGCTGATTTAGCATTAAGCTAATAAAATCCGATATCCATTGATGCCATTAGTTAGAAAGAGTTTTTCCTTGAATTTCTCTGTTCTGACCCACCGAATCAGCCGAAGAGCCATGAAAAGCATCATTTATCCTGCCTTAAAAAGTCGCCCAGTGGCTTTATTTGCTAGTGCAGTGCTGATGCTTACGGCGATGAGTGGCTGGGTAAAACCAGCTTTGACACAACCACAAGGCGCGATAATTTCCAGCAAAATGCAGCAGTTGCAACAATCAGATCAACGCTGGATTCAGATCGATCTGACAAAGCAACGCCTGATTGCTTGGGAAGGCTCAAAACCTGTGTATGCGATCGTTGTATCCACTGGCAAGCGTTCCACTCCCACGCGCATCGGTACTTTTGCCATAAAATCTAAGCACCGCTATAACCGGATGCGCGGCGAAGGTTACGATGTTCCTAATGTTCCCTATACGATGTACTACTACGGAGGTTATGCAATTCACGGTGCCTACTGGCATCGTCGCTTTGGCACTCCAGTCAGCCACGGTTGCATAAATCTGGCAGTGAATCATTCTAAATGGCTATATAACTGGGCTTCAGTGGGAACGCCAGTGGTTGTTCATAAATGAAAGGATTGGGGATTGGGGAAGAGGGAAATTCCCCAATCAAAACTCTAATCCCAAGTAAACAAAAGTAACAATGATGTGAGGGGTGAATCGTGGAAAACTTAATTCGTTTTTCTTGGTTACGTCGGCGTGGAACTTTCTGGACAGTTGTGGCACTGTTGTTTACAGCTTCGTGTTTTTGGATAACACCAACTGAGGCGGCCTCCAAATCATCAAGATCAACGCAGGTTGGTGCGCCATCACTACAGTTCAACAAAATTACTAGAAAAGCGAGGAAAAAAGTTCGAGTCAAAAAAGCTGCCAAGGGACGACGCTGGATACAAGTTGATTTATCAAGTCAAAGATTGGTTGCTTGGGAAGGAAAGAAAAGAGTTTATTCCTACCGGATCTCCAGCGGTAAGCGTTCAACCCCCACTCGCCTCGGAACTTTCGCTATTCAAAGAAAGTATCGGTCAACTCGGATGCGCGGCAGAGACTACAACGTTCCGAATGTACCTCATGCAATGTACTACTCTGGAGGCTATGCGATTCATGGAGCCTACTGGCACAATCGTTTTGGCAGACCTGTCAGCCACGGCTGCGTCAATCTTCCGGTAGGAGCAGCTAGAAGGTTATACAGCTGGGCGCCAGTAGGGACTAAGGTGGTTGTCCAGAGGTAATGGGGATTGGGGATTGGGGATTGGGGATTGGGGAAAAGTCTTATCTACTCCCTACCCCCAACCCCTTCCCACCTCTCCCTAACCCTCTCCTAAGAGGAGAGGGAAGTCGAATAATTTTATACGCGGAAGGAAAGCCAGAAGCCCCTCCCCTTCAAGGGGAGGGGTTGGGGAGAGGTCAAACGATTTATTTTCAACTCAGAGACTCGGAACGAGAAAGTCAGCTTAGCTGAACTACAGACTGATTTTCTAATAGAGTTTGGTTTGTTAGCAGGTCTTGGACGGTGATTCTGAGGAAGCGATCGCGATCTACTTGAAACTGGAGTTTAACGCGATCGCTCCCTGGATAACCAGGCGGTGCGAGTTGGGCAATGCTACGCGCCCCTTCTCTGTCGTTGAGGGGTTGCACTGATGTATCACCCCCAAGACGGCGAGTAACTAAGCGATCGCCTTCAAAATATACTTCTATACCGCCAGTTTCCGCTCCTATTTCGCCGATAATTAGTTCAATGCTGGGTTGGTTTTCCACCGAAGCACCCAAGAGTAGTTCTACCGGATCGCTCATCGGGTAAGCTTGTCCGGAGTTAATCAGTTTATGCCAGTTGTGGCGATTGTTACGCCGATCCCAGTAGCGGATGCCGTAACTATGGTAGAGAAAATCTTGCAGTTCGACACCTAGACTCAGCTGGAGTGCGCCGGATGCGATCGCTTCAAACGGGCGATCACATTTGATTTTACTAATATCAAAATATTGTTGCGCCCAAGTCCGCACAGCGGGAATTTGCACTGTACCGCCAACTAATAAAACTGCATCAATGTCTGAAACTTCGATACCTTGGCGACGTGCTTGTTGCAAAACTTGAGTCATCGACTCGTCTAAACGGTCAAAAAATTGGTGTTCTTTGAGGATAGTTTCAAAGTGCGAACGATCTAGTTCTAGCTCGTAGCTTTCAAATGTTTCATCATTGAAATACACCTCACTCGCTTGAGTTTGACTAGACAGTTGAATCTTTAACCGTTCCGCCAGTCGCGTCGTTAGCGGTGTCGCCTTCAACCCCTGCGTTTTAGCAAAGTAATCAACCACCCAATTGTCAATATCCGAACCCCCCAAATTTTGCCCAGCTTTAGCCAACACGCGGGCAGTTTTTGCCTTTTGCGCTGATTCATTCAATGGTTTCTTACCCCACTTGAGGATAAAACCCAACGGCTTCTTATCTGCCTTAATATCTAACCGCACTAGGGAAAGATCCAGCGTCCCGCCGCCGAAATCGACCACCAGCAACACGCCTCCTTCTGCCATTCCGTAACCTAAAGCTGCTGCTGTGGGTTCATCCAACATCCGCACCTGTTCTACTGGCAAATCATCGCATACTGCTGAAAGCCAGTTGCGGTAAGCTTCAAAGCTGTCTACTGGCACAGTTAACACCAGCGACTCTACTCCCCCCCCGCTGTTCGGGAGGGCTGGAGAGGGGTTATTTTCTGCAAGTTTCTCAATAATTTGCTGGAGAAACCATTTCCCAATTTGCTCAAAAGTAATTATCTGCCCGTCCAGTTCCGGGATGAAGCCTTGGATGTTAGCACCAATTCCCCGCTTAAAGTTGCGGAAAAAGCGGGGATCTGCGCTGAGGTCAAGACCGCGATCGCGCACTGCTTGCCCGACCACAACCGTTGATAGTGTTGCATTCTCAACATAAAGCAAACTGGGAATCAGCGGGGGATTCTGCTCAAACTTTACCGATAAACCAGGTAGGCTAACGGTTTCTGGCTGCTGGGTTGCTGCGTTCCAGCGAGCAATTACGGTGTTGCTAGTTCCAAAATCAATTGCGATCGCCATTCAGGATCAGTTCACCGACACGCCGGGATAAGGTCTTTCAAAGCATTTTACCAGGATGCTGTTTTCCTTTGGCTTGTTGTGTCTGAAGGTTGCCAAACCCTATGCAGCCGAACGCTTCTGACACATTACGTATTTTTATATACTTTTTTCCTTGCATTTAGGATACATCTCTGGTATTTTACAACTACCTCTTTGGACATATGGCAAGAAAATGAAACATTTTTTAACATGGGAAGCAACAAAGGGAGTTTAAGGAATAAGAATTAGTCCTCAAGCCCTTGAATAACCACATCAACACAAGTTCCTTAAAGGGAAAGGGCTGAAATTATGAATAATCCGCAAACAACGGAAGCTAATGATTTTTTAGGAAGCCTCAAAAGTGGTTTATGGATCTTCGGTGTATCCTCTTGGCTATTTGGAATCACTGATAGAAGTATTGCCTCCTTCGCTGATGGCTACCTTTCTGCATTAGATATTACTCAGTTGTTTACAGCTTCCTTCTTTTTTGTAAGTTGGCTGTTTTTGAAACCAGCATCTATCAAAGCTTTCGTCCCACAGCCTTTTAGAAAGTTTTTCCGGGTGCAACAAGAAGCCAACAGCTAAAGGCAAAAGGCATGAAATAAATGCCTAGTAATTTGTAGTAATTCGTAGGTTGGGTTGTAGCTTGCTTGGGTGTAGCGGTACGCAAGTGTTATCCAACGACTCGCTTTCATCTACTGAATGTTGGTTTGCGTTCCAAGCGCCCAACCTACGTTCCTTTCTACATTCTTTCATAGAAAAGGCAAGAAATAGCACTAGCGGCACTTTAAGGTACAACGCTGCTATCCGAGTCAGCCTGACTTGCATTGCACAAAGTTTCAAGTAATTTCGATCTATCTGTTTGTAGGTCAAACAAGTGTAACCCAAACCGTTCAGACAATTCCTTACAAACTTGCATTCCCCTAACACTGCTACCGTGGGAGTCGAGGGGAGGCGAGAAAATTCCAATTCCCATTTGTTGCGGCACAACTACAAGCAATCCACCCGACACCCCACTTTTTCCGGGAAGACCGACTGTATAAGCCCATTCTCCGGCAAAGTCGTACATTCCGCAAGTGTACATGACAGTTAAAATATCTCTGATATAGCGCGAATCAACGGCACGATCTTTAGTAATCGGGTTAATACCATTATTGGCGAGAGTGGCTGCCATTACTGCCAAATCGCGACAATTAACCATCAGGGAACACTGCTGAAAATACAAATCCAGCGCTTCCTCAATTTTTGCGTCAATCATGCCAAAATTCAGCATGAGATGCGCCATTGCTCGGTTACGATGTCCAGTAGTGCGTTCAGACATGAACACGGGCATATCTATAAAGAGATTGTGTCCCACGTAGCGCTGAAACATATCCAGCATCCGCACAAGACGTTCAGTAGGCCCCGATCCTTTGATTAAACTGGTGGTAGCGATCGCGCCTGCATTTATCATTGGATTATACGGTCGCTTTGACGATTCATCCAACACAATCGAGTTGAAAGAATCTCCTGTTGGTTCCACCCCAACCCGCGTCAAAACGTAATCGCGTCCATGATCTTCCAATGCCATTCCATACACAAATGCCTTAGAAATCGACTGGATGGTGAATAATTGTTCGTAATCACCTACCTCATATATTTGACCATCTACAGTAACAATGCAAATGCCGAACCAATCCGGGTTTGCTTTCGCTAATTCTGGGATATAGTTCGCCAATACGCCGTCACGCATTGACTTGTACTTGAGATGCAACTCGTTGAGAAAGTTTTGAAGGATGGGAGATTCCATAAAAAGGTAATTATGTAAAAGGCAAAAGAATTCTTCAATTTTGCCTTTTTCTTAACTATTAGCGATTAACGCAAACTTTCAGCCGCTTGTTTAATAGGTGCCAGCAACTCCAAAGGTACGTGAAGCATATTGAGTGAGTGACGTTCTGGGCCTACAGAATCAGAATTGGGGCCATGATAATCACTGCCACCCGTCATCAGTAAACCATACTCAGCGCACAATTTCTTTAAATTATTAATTTCTTTCGGACTGTGGTTGGGATGATAAACTTCAACGCCCATCAAACCAGCTGCAACCAATTCCTTCAGCACTTGCTCAACTTTACCGCCTCGGAACAAGTAAGGATGCGCCCAGACTGGAACTGCACCGCAAGAACGTAACAGAGTAATACCCTCAACAATCGAGAACTTCTCGTAATGCACGTAAGCGGGTTTGTCATCGCCCAGCAAAATGTCGAAAGCTTCCCGCGACGATTGGAAATAACCCGCTTTTACGAGGGCCGTGGCAATATGAGGACGACCTGGTGCCATACCTTCTCCTAACTGGGGTAACTCAATTGGGTAGCCTAGTTCTGCCAATTTCGCTACCATTTCTTGAGAACGGCGTTTGCGTCCTTCGATGCGATCGCGCAAAGGTTCTCGAAGCTTCTGGGCATCAGGATAAAATCCTAAAATATGCAATGAGCAGTCATTGTGAACGGTACTCAGTTCAAGTCCGGGAACAATTTCCAGGTTGTGCGGCTTAGCAGCCGTAAACGCCTCATCCCAGCCATTCATCGTATCGTGATCGGTGATGGCGAGGGCGCAAACTCCAGCATTCACCGCCGCTTCAACGAGTTCGCTTGGGGTGAGAGTTCCGTCTGAGTAAGTTGTGTGGGAGTGTAGTTCTAGCATTCTTTAATTGTAATTATTTCTGCGATTTGCGCTTTCGATGCACCGCACTAGCAGAAAGGTTATCCATCCTGCTAGTAAGCTGAATATAGTAATCCTAAACGAGTTGTGAAATATTTTTTTTGTTTGTAGCGCTTTCTCTTCACGAGAGCAACAGGCATCTTGCCTAAACTTTTCCTTGCACCTTAAAGATAACATAAAAAAGGGTTTTATAACCCTAAGTAAATTGTTATAATCTGCATATTCAATTTTAGACGGAACACATAGATATATACATAGAGTGAGGAAGAAATAATGGAAGAAAAAACCTATTTAGAGCTATCTGAATCAGATTCTAGTTCTCACAAATTTTATGAAGTAATTGTCAACGGTACGGAAGTATCGATTCGCTACGGTCGCATAGGCGACTCAGGACAAACTCAGGTTAAAACCTATCCAACGCCGGAAAAAGCCAAAGCTGAGGCAACCAAAAAGATTAACGAGAAACTGAAGAAAGGTTACGAACAAGCAGTTATGGGAGCGCGAAGTAAACGTCCTGTGACTCGACGGGAAATAAAAAGCGATCGCTCAACTGCAAACCAAGCACCTGTAGTTTGGAAATTTGCCTCTTATTCCCCTGCTTTCGGTATCTTTATTGACAACTCGCGCTGTTGGTTTGGCAATCAAACGGGTCAAATTTTTGCTCTCAGCCATACGGGAATTGTCCAAAATCAGTTTCGTCTTCCTGACGGCGTGAAGTGTATTGTCGCTGATGAAGGCTGGCTTTATGCTGGGTGCGATGATGGCAAAGTATACGATTTGACCGGAAAAATTCCTCGTGTCGCTTATGAAATTGCTTCCAATGTGAATATCTTCTGGCTTGATATCAAAGATGCCATTCTCGGTGTTTCTGATGACACTGGAAATGTTACAACTATCAATCACGAAGATGAGTCTCAATGGACTAAAAAAAGTAGTGGTGAGTATGGCTGGATGGTGCGCTGCGATGAGATTGGTATCTATCACGGTCACAGCAAGGGCGTAACCATGTATGACTGGGAAGATGGAACGAAGATTTGGAATCAAAAGACTCGTGGCGGTGTGCTATTTGGCTGGCAAGAAGAAGCATTTGTATATGCTAGTACCAGTGAGAATCAAGTTTATTGCTTCACCAAGAAAGGGGAAATTAGCACAATATATCAATGTGATGCGCCTGTTTATTCTTGCGCCACTGCTGAAGAAGGTAAATATGTCTTTGCAGGCGACAATTGCTCCTCGATTTATTGTTTTAGTCAACAAGGAGAGCGTCTTTGGAAACTTGCCAGTGGCTGCGGTTCTGCTTTCTCCATGCAGTTTTTAAATGAACATCTCTACATCGTTACCACCGATGGTTCTCTTGCTTGCATCGATGCTAGTGAAGCCGTAATTAAAGCAGCACAAGCGGGTACAGTTCCCCAAGCTATTAACATTAAAGCACCTACCGCCGTTGCCGCAGCGCTTCCTTCTAATACTTTGGAAACAACATCGAACGCCACTCAGGGAGTGATTGTGGAATGTTTCAAAGAAGGCGGGAAGTTAAGAATACGCGCTGTTTCTCCTGGTTACAATCCTAGCTGGAAAGTACAATTTCCTCAGGATATTCGCTCTGAAGGCGTGCGTTATCTGGTGGAAAAGGTGCGCGAATCTTCTCGTGGCGGATTTTATCGTGCTTTTGGAGATATCAAGAAATTGGTTTAGTTCAAAGATATGATTCAGTAGGTTGGGTTGAGCCTACGAAAGGCAAAATTAAGGAGTTACGACTATATTTGTTGGATCGAACGATAGTGAAACCCAACCTACATGACTTCTTCAGCAGACACACCGCTGAAAAAGAATCTTGGATAAAGGATAGTGCAAATAACACAGACACTCTTTGCGTACCTCTGCGTTATCCTTTGCGTACCTTTGCGTTAAAAAATTACTATTGAACTAACCTGCGAATCTTTCCATAAGCGACATAAGATCCGCCATTCTTCGCTTCTTCCACTTCGTCCACAACATAGAGAACGTTTTCTTCTCGAATGTCACGGGGAAAGCGGATGTTGTAGTTAGGATCGTACCCATCGGACACGACTCTGGCTCTCAATTTACTGCCTTCTTTCACGCATTGCACGATAACTCCATCACCTACACTATCAATTGTTTCTAAATCAGCAGCAGAAGCAGGTGCATTCAGCTTTTGTCGTTTTGGACTGGAAGAAGATGTACCATTTTGAGATGATGCGGCGCGTTCTTGTCCGGGTTGCACTAAGCGGCGAATGTTACCGGAGACGCGATAAAAGCTACCGTCAGCAGATAGATTGATTTCATCAACGATGTAGGTGACACCTTCCTCCCGAATGTTACGGGGGAATTGCACATTGAAGTCAGAATTGTAACCGTCAGAAATAACGCGAACTCGCAATTTGCCACTAACGCGATCGCATTTCACCAAAACTCCCGCATCCACACTGGAAACAGCCTCTAAGCTGTTGGCACTTGCAGCAAGTCCGCGCAGTTTTAAGTCGCCGCGATCGCGTGTAAGAGCCTGGTAAGATTGATCTCGCATCTCTTTGCGACTGACACTATCAAACTTTTTGCTCTCCAGGCGTTGTGCATAATAATCCAGTTGTTCCATTTCTTCGGCAACTTCAAAGGATTCATGCAATGCTTTGAGCTTTAAATCCTCGATTGTCTTGCGAAGTTTCTGGGATGCGGCGGTATAATCTCCTTTGTCAGCGAGTGCAATCGCTTCATCTTTTACCTTACCAATCCTCAGCTTACTTGCTTGCTCGACAACCACTGCATTTGGCTGCACGTTACTGGCTGATTCAGCATCAGCAACCGTTATCGTAATGGGGATTTCGTCAGTGAATTCTTGGATACTGCCATCGACAACCGCTTGATATTTATAAGCAATAGTGGCAATATTGGTTACTCCAATATTGGTTTGCGAAAGTATTGACAACTCTACCGCTAACTGCTTGTTTTCTACCTCATAAACATCGCCACAGAAAATTTCCAGGTTGTTGCCAATCGGATTGGATCGGTAGTTGTTGAGAATCCCGGTAATTTGTACAGAATCTTCTGGTTGCAGCGTCACCGTGAGATTTTGCGCGACAACAGACGTGAGGCTTTCTAGTTCAATTCTGAATACATCAGTAGCATCGTCAGGTGATTGGATGAAATAGAAGTTTCCCCCGGCAGCATTTGCCATACCAATGAGCAAATCTTCATTAAAATAAGTTCCAAATCCTAAAGTTGTAGTAATGATTCCTTGTTCGGCTTGTTGTCTTGCAGTGTTAATTAATACTTGAGAATCAGTAATGCCAACATTCGCCTGTCCATCTGTTAATAATAAAACGCGATTGATGCGTTCTGTGGACTGCTGAGATTTGACATTGTCGCATCCCATTAGCCAACCGCCACTCAAGTTAGTACATCCGCCAGCTTTCACCCTACCAATTAGCGAACGAATCGCAGCTTTATCCTGAACTTGCTGGTGCTGAAGAATTGTTTCCGGCGTATCGTCATAAATTACAACTGAAAGAAAATCCTCCGGTGTCAAATATTCCACAAGCCTTTGTGCAGCTTGAATAGCATTCTTAAGTGGCACTCCCGCCATCGAACCGGATCTATCAATTACCACACTCAAATTAAGCGGAAGACGCGGTATTTTGTTGCGGGTTTCTTCTTCAGCCTGGAAACTAACAATCAGGTCTACAACGGACGGAGTAGCGGCTGCAATAAGCGATAGACTCAGGGAGTAAGTTGCTTTCATCTGTAGCGTCCTCTAGATATTTTGTGCCGTTTCTAGCGTTGAGTCGAGAATGCCGTCTTGGTGATATGTGACTTAGATAAACTACAAGAGTAAAAATATAAATTACGGAGTTTTTATAGAGAAAATTGCATATTTCTGTAGTTAAACATAAGTAAGGACATGGCAATGTGCTACCCCTACAGATATATCGCTAACCCACGATAAATATTTTTAGTATTAGTATCTGTATTTATCTCGAATTCGTCGAATTTGCTCTTGAAATTGAGTGCCTTTTTCGGGGTTAACCATAGCAACGAAATTGGCATAACCCTGAAGCGAAGCCATTACATCAGCAGAATTTCCCCAATGCTTACCTTCTAAGCCATCTTTCTCAATCTGAAACAAAGTGGCGCGGAAGCGTTTTAGCTCTTTTTTAGAAATATTGGGTCGCTCGTTTACGACAACACCAGTGACTTCCTGTTGCCGATTTTTCCGCAGAATTCTAGTTTTTTGTTCGTTAATCGCAAACCCTTCGTGAGTCACGATTGACTGGGTGCGCTTGAGAATATTGCAGATATGGCGGAGACTGTCACCAGACGCAGAAAAAGTCAGGTCGTCAGCGTAGCGAGTATAAACAAAACCCAATTCTTCAGCCATTTGGGTGAGGCGGCGATCTAAGCGGCGGCACATTCGGTTAGTAATGGCTGGAGAAGCGGGTGAACCTTGCGGTAAGTGGCGTTCTGTAAGCGCAACATAGTAACTTTTGCCGTCTAATTCAACTTCCTCGACATCCGGTTCGGTACACAGCAACCCAAAAATTGTTGCTGCCGCTTCAGAATAACCTAAAGACCGAAAAAGACCTTTCACTCGCTGATAGGAAATGGAAGGAAAGAAATCTTTTAGATCAAAGTTGATAATTACGTCACGTTTTACGTGAGGTTGAGCATTGCTGACAATAGAGCGATCGCGTCTAAAACCATGAGCTGCATCATGCAGTTCCAGCTTTTCTAAAATATTGCCCAAAATCCAATGCTGCACCTGCTTCAATCGCGGCATTGGTGCGGAAATCAGGCGTTCTCCACCCGTTTTTTTAGGAATCTTGAAGCGGATATAGTGAGAGATTGTGGAAGTCTTGCGGGAAAAAGCCAGAAAGCGCAATTGTCCCACAGTAATTCCCATTGCAGCGGCAATCTCGTAGGGTGTACCGCACAGAGGTAATCCATAACTTCGCAACCTTTCCTCATCGCACTCAGTATAGTTGAGTCCGCCTGAGACATCTTCACCGAGATAAAGGATTTCTCGCTCTTTTCTTTGTCGCCAATCTTCCGCTCGTTCTTGCCGTTCCCGTTCCCGCCGTTCTTTCGTCTCCTGTCGCTTTCGCCGCGACTCGGCTAGGCGTTGCTTGAGTAGTTGCTTGCGAAGTTGCTTTTCCTTGTGAAGGCGCGAACTTTCCTGCCGCAGTTGCTCCAGTTCTCGCCGGATCTCTCCCATCCGCCGAATTTCATCGGCTGGATCTTGCGGTATCTCACCTTGTGCAGGCCAGAACCCATAACGTATCATCTCTTCGAGGATGAATTCCTCTTTGCCCGTTTGTCGGATGCGATCGTAGAGTTCCTGGCGGGTACGCGGCTGATCTGACATATTTGTTGGGGTTGAAGTAGCGATGCCATTTTGAAAATTATAGTACATCTGTACTTAATTGCAATCGGGCAATAATCCATGAAACCTTGAAGGGATGGAGGCTGAAGCTTCTAAAAAAGCATTCCCAGCATCAGTCTGGGAACGAGAGAATATAAAAAAAATACGCGCCGCTATCAGTTGGTTGCCCCTTCGTAAATCCCTCAGGACTAGATTGCTCAACTCAAGCGGTCTCGGTACTACCGGAATCAATTCACTTCATGGAAGTCAAACCGGATTTTCCGGTAGTACCGAATGACCGCACAGTTACGAGCAGGCTAGTGGTGCATGGCTAGGCTAAACGCAAGGACGACGATCCATCGTCCGGATTGCAAGGCTGTTTCCCAACTGATTAGGTGCGCGTAATTCGTCAATATTGACGGGCGTGTTGCATCCGCAACGCCAGAATGTGTTCGCAAGGGCCTTTGTACAGCTTATTCTGTTGATGCCAGTTGCAAGTACATTCTGCGCATATTATACGCTCATCTGCGTCAACTGTCAATGAGGGATTCAAGGTTTTACCCTTGTCTGAAACATTACCTTGCAGAGTAAACGATCTCGTGGCATCGCTGGTAACATTAGTCACCTGCACAGCATTATAAACCAAGAAACGAGTAGCTTTCTCTTCTCGCTCATTGGCAAAGCGCAGGCGTTCCATTGGCAATGGTTCTCGCGTCAGTTCCCGAACCCGGTAGACTTGCTTATTTAAGTCATAAATCGCACGTCCGGCTTGCGTGTAAGCACTTAAAGCACCGAGAACTACGGCACGGTTTAAACCAAGACGTTCCGCAAGCGAGTCGGGACTTTCTACCCAATTCTTCTTCAGCGCCTCGAAAATTTGTTGCTGCGTCCATTTGTCGATGTCGGCGCGGGGTGCCATTAAGTCAAAGTTACCAGATTGCGCCCAGTCGTTGGCTGTCCATCCCGATAAACCGAGGGTAAAAGACATATCGCCTAAGTCAGCGACGTAGAAGGAAGGCATACCCGTACCGAGTAAGTGAACGGTAAACTTTTTGGCGACGGGGATGAGACGTTCGAGGATGTGGAGGCGGCGGCGTCCCCAAACGCAGATTTCTTGTGATTGCGATCCAGTGTAGAGCGATCGCGCACAAACTACCTCAATCCCCCACGGATCGAATGTCACCCGCACGGGTTCCCCAGGTTTAAGATGGTAGCGCATACTGCGAGGCCCTTGTTTTTCCTTGTGGCGACGCAGAACAAAGCACATATTGTAAATATCCATCGGATGCAAATCAATTCGCGTTGCTGGTAAAGACATCGCCGAACTAACTTGCAAAAATCCTCTGACCCAACTATCGGGTAAATCGATTTTGACTTCTTTAAAAGTTTCTTCGCGAGTGGTTTGAACTTCAAAACCAGAGGGTTCTATTTCAAATTTGGTATTTTTGTAACTGCGGATTTTTTGAAACTCGTCGTAAAGTGCCGCTGAGTAATCAATATTAGTGGTACCGCAGGCAAACTCATTTATATTTTGAAAAACCTCGTAGCTGGCACCGAGACGACCATAACTGGATTCATCCTGACTGAAACATTCAAAAAATACTTCATCTGGATGAACTGTAATCACCGGATCGAGAACAAACCAAGCATCGCGGTCTTTTTGATAAAGGTAATCAAAATAGCGGCGTTGTGCCTTATAGAAAGGTTCCCGTCGCTGGTAACTATGTTGGTTTAATTGGTTGAGTTCATCCTGCAACGGCTTGATTTTATTCGCGACTTCTTGGCGTTGTGCGGCGATGAGTTGCCAGTCCAGATCCTGCTGTTTTGCTGCCCATTCTTTATATGCCGTTTTGTCTTTGGGTTTGAACCGCATATCGGAGACGACAACATCATGTAAGGCGCTAATCGCCTCCCGAAAGGCGACATTCTGCCGCAATTCTCCGATAAAATAAGTCGGTTCGCGCTTCGTATCGGGAGAGAAAGACATCTGGGTATTGGAACCGCGATCGCTAACTTCTGTACTTCCGTTGTAGCTGTAGTTAAATTCCATATTTTACCTCTTATTTTTTTGCTTGACTTGGTTATTTCTTAGTGTCTCGGATATAAGTTTTGCGTAACGCGGGTTAAGAATTCTCCCATCTTCTCTGCGCCCTCTGTGCCTAAAGCGCTAACGCGCATGACTTCGCTAAGGCGGTTCGTGAATTCCCTAATTTCTCACTTCCGAAACAGCTTTTACCTGAATCGGTAAGGATATCTGAGGATAAGCTTTTTGAATTTTCAGCATTATCTGAATTGCTGTGGCTTTGTCGCCAATTGCCATCGTCACAGATTGTCGGGTGAGAATTTCAGCTATAATTCGTGCAGCTTCCTCGCTTTTTTGGGCTTCGGTATCTAGAAAAGCAAATATTCTTTGTTTAGCAACTCTTCCGCGATTGACACCGGACAAAACGCTGATCAAGTATGGCGTTAGTTCTCGCAAACGTTGGGAATTATTTACAGCATGGTTTTCTAGATAGTTAGTAGCAAAGGTCTGCATATCCGTTGAGGGATGTTCGCTGAATTTGAGTAGGTATTCTTGTCCATCGATTTCTTTGAAGTTGCGAGTTACTAAATCGCGCCCAAAAGAACGAACATCTTCGCGAATGCTGTCACAGACGCTAACCATTACTTCTGGTGTCCAATCTTCATTGGTGAAATCTGTGCTAAAAATTCTAGATGCAAATTCTCGCGAATCATCCCACTTTGACTCTAGTAGTCGCACTGCTGATAACAATTCTTGGGAGTTGGTGCGGATGCGATTTAAGGTTTTTAAAAACATTTCTCTTGCTGCTTCACGCACTGATAAAATTTCGTGATTTGCCAGCTTGACAATCTCACTTGTCTCGAAGTCGGGGAGAAAGCGATCGCTATTTTCTTGCAACACCAAACCCCCCAATTCCTGGGCGACTGATGATTTAGCGCGAAGAAGCTGCATCGTGCGCTCTTTACTAATATTAGACATCCAGCCGGGGATATCTTCTATCAATAAACCCGATAAATATTTGTGAACGCCTTCGTGTCTTTCTGGGGTAATTAAGACATCAATCAAGTCAGCCGCTAACTCGGCGCTAAAATTGAGTTGATTGGCTGCCAAACGTCGAATCACCGGACGAATTGCGTTACGAATATCAGCGACAGCATTAATTGCCATTGCGACGATGAGGATGCGATCGCTTAAGAGTCTCTCATCAGGTAGTTGTCCAAAAATCCTCAGCCCAATACCCCGCACCGACTCATAAGGAGAGGAAAGAAGTAATTCAATTAAATCTGGCGGTAGATCAACAGCACGAATATCATGATTTAATAGAATTCTTGCGCCTAATTCTTGAATTTCTGGCATCGGGTGATTAAGTAAATCAAGGATTACACCAAACCCCAAATTACGCAGTTGCGGCGCAAAACAGAGCAACAAAGTTTCACTAATTTCTCTTGACCTATCTGTTTGCGTAGGTTCTAGTACCAACACAGCAGCAATGATTCTTCCGATGAGAATCCTGGCGGTTGTATCGCTTAAAATTGATGAACTTAGTAACCTTCGCGCAAAAGCACGGGTATCAGCTTGTTGACTGGTCACTAAACCCGCGATAAAGTCGCTGGATTCAAAAAAGAATTCTCGTTGCTGTTCGATCCAACCATAGGCTTGTATACGTGCTTCTTGAAATGCACAATTAGCAAGAGCCAGGACTAATTCGCTGTTGGGTTGGGCGGGGTTGTAGCGATCGCGTGCCAGTAAAAATCCGAATTCAGCAGTTATTTCGTAGGGTTTATTCAGGAATTTGATTAATGTGTCTGTGTCAAGGCGATCGCAAAATTCTTTGCAGACGCGCAACGCTTTAACTGCAAAATGATGCACCAGACGACAATCACTTTCTATTAGTAACTGTACAAGTGCTGCTGGGTTTTGTTGCCAAAGTTCGGGAAAAGCTTCTTCTCTTACTTGCGGTTCTGGATCTCCCGGTTTGTAACCGTCTCGGCAACGCCACGCTTTATGATGGGAGGTATAGCGGGGACTGTTTTCGTAGAGAATATGATTAAAAATTAGGTAGCCTGCATAAGTATCCCACCCTCTAGTAAAGCTTTCGTAGGAACGGCGTTGTTGGTTCCATCTACTGAAAGTTGACTGCTTGGTTGGTTGATCGTCATCATCCGAATACTGTAGGAGAATATTGACTGCAAGATTGATATAATTAGAATCGCTTTCTTCACCCAAAGTTTTAAGAGTTCGCCAAACTCGCCGCCGCAAATATTCGCGAGTTTGTTGGCTGTAAGCTTTATTCGACTGCGGACTCTTGAGTTCTTCGGTGTGACGTTTCCCGGTACTATAATATTCGCGCTTCACCGAGTCCCATTGCCAATCCGTTCGCTGATTATTAAACGTCCCCGGTTCTTTCTCAAAGGCATAAGCAAGAATGCCAAAAACTTCTGCATCATGGCGATATTCAGCCATTTTGAAAATATGGCGAATTCGCTGGAAGTAGTTAGATTTAAAAGGTGTTTCGCATAAAATATTGAGTAGTGCTGGACGCACGTATTGGTTATTGATTTGATAAATAGTATCGAGGACAGAAAAACGCCTGTAATCGCTACTATTTAAATAATCGCGAAGTGCAGTTGTAAATGCTTCTGATGTTCCCGTTCGGGCTAAATCGCGCAATTCCGAGGGCAGTTGTTCTATCTTCTCAGAATGCATCTGCCCTTGTGTCTGTTCATCTGATAACTTAAATAGGGCTTCCCAGGCGATGCGGCGGACGAATTCAGCAACAGATTTATGCTGGGAAAGTTCTCTGACGAAGGGAATTGCATTCTCATCTCCGCACCAACCCAATGCCCAAGCGATGCAGTAATTTCTCAAAGCTTCGCCAGTTCTAATGAGTTGAATTAACAACGGTGTGGCTTCTCTAATTTTAAGTTCTCCAGCCCGCCAAATTGCCCGTTCCAGAGGCCATTTTCTATTGTCCCGGTTTGCCAAACGGTTGAGGATGGCTTGGTGGCGTGGGTCGCTGGTGACTGGTATATTACTTGCAGTTTGGACTGGTGCGGGTGCAGCCGCCTCGCTAACCGTCCCGGCGGTGACATCCCGATAGCCCTTCTGAATTTGGGAGTCAACCAGCTTATCGAACAGTCGCTGCGCTGGAGCTAATGGCAAAGCCTGAACCGTCTTTGTACCTTCCTTCAGAGTTGCGCCCCGCCTTCCATAGCGGAAATTGACTAAATAACGGTTTTCACCAGTTTGACAGAGATCGACTTCGTAGACTTTATCGGAACTCCCGGCTTGATAGATCAGCGTAGTCCTTTTGATTAGTTCCATACGATCTCAACTCTTGGGATCTAAATAGTATAAATGTACTATATAATAGCTGACTTACCAGCAAAGGATCAAATTAAACCTCAAGCGGTACCGAGGGTAAGGAATTTTGCCCCAAAGTAGCTTGATGCAGTAGAAATGCCTGATATCAAATTCGTAAAATTGCCCATAGTAATCTACCAGACATGATATAAATTTTTTTTCTTTTTAGTCTTGCCTGCGAATTATTTTATCAACACATTTAAAACACCTTAATTTAACAGCTTATATCCTTAATTAACTGCACCGGAATTTCAATTATAAACTCTGCCCCCTGCCCAGGCAAAGAATTACAACGCAGTTCCCCTTTATGCTTTTCCACTACAATCTCATAACTCGTCACTAATCCTAAACCGCTCCCTTGACCTACAGGCTTAGTTGTAAAAAAAGGATTAAATAAGCGCGATCGCACTTTCTCATCAATGCCAATACCATTATCTTTAATTTGAATACTTACAGTCTTATAGGCAGTTAACTCGGTCTTAATCCAAATCGTCGGAATTGATGATTCAGTGATACCTTTTTCCAGCCCAGATTCTATAGCATCAATAGCATTATTCAACAAATTAAAAAAGACTTGATTAAGCTGACTAGCATAACAAGTAACCAAGGGTAAATTTCCATATTGTTTGATAACTTTAATCTCTGGGCATTTTCTTTCTTTCCTGAGTCGATGCTGCAACAATAATAAAGTGCTATCAAGCCCCTCATGGATATCTACAGCTTTAATATCTGATTCATTCAGGCGCGAGAAAATGCGTAAGGCAAGAATCATTGTAGAGATACGCTCCGCCCCCGTCTGCATTGAACCCATAATTTTTTTGATATCTAAACTTAAAAAATCTAAATCAATCTCCTGAATTGCTTCTTGAATGGGAATACTGGGGTTAGGATATTCTTGCTGATATAAATTAATCAAATTTAGTAAGTCTTGGATATATTCGCTTGCAGGCTCAAGATTACTAGAAACAAAGCCAATAGAGTTATTTATTTCATGAGCCATCCCTGCGGCTAACTGACCTAAACCCAGCATTTTTTCTTTTTGAACCAATTGTGCTTGAGCTTTTTTAAGCTCGGTTAATGTTTTTTGAAGCTGAGTATTTTGCGCTTGCAGCTCATTTTGAAGATTTTTAATTGTTAGTTGATTTTGAATTCTAGCTAACACTTCTTCAATTTTAAAAGGTTTGGTAATATAGTCTACACCTCCAACTTTAAAAGCTTTAACTTTATCCATTACATCATCCAAAGCACTTAAGAAAATCACGGGTACAGAGCTGGTTTGAGAATCCTTCTTCAGAAGTTCGCATACCTCATAACCGCTCATTTTTGGCATATTAACATCCAGCAAAATTAAATCAGGAGGAACGGTTTTCACTGCGGTTAATGCCATCTGCCCATTGGTAGATTTCCGAACGTTATACCCCTCGTCTAACAACAGAGAAGATAAAAAGCGAAGGTTGTCCGGTGTATCGTCAACTATCAGAATGTCTGCTTTGAAGATAGTATCCGGTTTGTAATTCATTGTAGTTTTATGTCGAGTTTAATAAAAGTTTTGTCAAATATTATTCGCTAATAATTTTAATTATATATTCTCAATATCTATTTATGGGATTCTCTCTTTTCTCTTTGCGGAGTGTTCTTTATGCCTGTAGTATTTCGTTTTTAAAAATGGCTTTCAAAAATTAGATAGGATTAGTATAGGAGTTCTTTATAATTTTTAACTACATTGAAAGACTATAAATAATTAACAATTTAACTACCTTAGCATTAACTCAATTTTACTCATGTTTTACCACTGAGTAGCCGATTCAATTAAATTTGTTGCGTTTTTGCCATCTAAAGGTTTAGAAAACAGATATCCCTGACCAAAATCGCAGTTTAAAACTCTCAGTTGCTCTAATTGTTGCGCTGTTTCGATGCCTTCGGCGGTTACACTCATTTTTAGAGCCTGCGCAATATTCATAATTGCTGAAATAAGCCCTAAATTGTCTGATTTTCCATCTAAAGAACTAATGAAAGAGCGGTCAATTTTAATATTATCAATAGGGAAATTATGTAAATAACTTAAGGAAGAATAACCTGTGCCAAAATCATCAATACACAACTGAATTTGGCGTTCTTGAAGTTGCTGAAGAATTACTTTGATAGGTTGAGAATTCTTCATGATGACACTTTCGGTAATTTCTAACTTTAAACTTTGGGGATTAAGCTGCGTTTCTGCCAGAATTTTATCAATTTGCTCAATCAAATCTGGCTGGGCAAATTGCCGCGCTGAAAGATTGACACTCATGGTGAGGGGATAATCAGTGAGCCTTTGGTGATTCCATTGCTGAAGCTGATAGCAAGCTTCTCGTAAAACCCAGTTACCAATAGGGTTAATCAAACCTGTTTCTTCTGCTATAGGAATAAACAAGATTGGAGAAATTAACCCTTGTTGAGGATGCTTCCAGCGTACCAGTGCCTCAAACCCAACAATTTTGCCTGTGGTGAGGGCAACAATTGGCTGATAGTGGACGATAAATTCTTGTTGATTGACAGCTCTACGCAGGTCGTTTTCTAGTTGTAAAACTTGAATAGCAGCATTGTGCATCTCCGCGTCAAAAATTTGGTATTGACCTTTTCCTAACGTCTTGGCACGATACATAGCGGTGTCCGCATCCCGCAATAAATATTCTGACTGCTCGTAATTAAGATTACTTAGAGTAATACCAATACTGGCATTGATAAAAACTTCTTGTCTTTTTAACGGGAATGGAAGAGAGAGGGCTTTAAGTATTTGGTCTGCTACCAAAGTTACACTGTTAATATTTTCAATTTCTGTTAAGAGAATTGCAAATTCATCACCACTCAATCTAGCCAGAGTATCAGTTTGGTTTAGAGATGCTTCTAAACGACGAGCAAGGGCGACCAACAGTTCATCGCCCACGAAATGACCGAGGGAATCATTGACAACTTTAAAGCGATCGCAATCGAGAAACAACACCGCAAACCGATAATCTGGATGTTGCTTGGCATGTTTAAGCGCTTGTTCTAAGCGCTCCATGAATAAAAATCGATTGGGCAAACCCGTCAGAGCGTCATAGAGAGCCATTTTCAGCAGTTGCTCTTGCAGAAGCATCCGTTCAGAGATTTCTCGCTTCAGTTCCTGATTAGCTAGTTCTAACTGATGAGTACGCTCTTTAACTCGCTCTTCAAGTTGGGCATTAATTTGTTGGTTTTGGATTTTTGCTGCTTTCAGAGTTAGTTGGTTCTGAACGCGGGTTAAAACTTCTTCAAGTTGAAACGGCTTAGTGATATAGTCTGCGCCACCGACACCAAAGGCTTTTACTTTGTCAAAAGCATCACTCAGAGCGCTCAGAAAAATTACGGGGATTTCCGCAGTTTTCGGATCTGCCTTTAGATGTTTACAGACTTGATAGCCATCCATGCTGGGCATCATAATATCGAGCAAAATTAAATCTGGCACAACACTTTGCACAGCCGTCAGCGCCATTTGCCCATTCAACGCCTTGCGAATGTTATACCCCTCTTTGGTCAGCATCTTCGAGAGCAAGCGCAAGTTTTCTGGTGTGTCATCAACGATAAGGATGTCTTCTTTAGTCATGCCCATCCCAAGAGAATTCATCTCAAGTTTATTCTCATCATTGGTATTGTTCTGTCCATTTATTTGACTTTTTATTATATGCTGTAATGGCTAGCTTACACTTGATTGAGCTAATTTTATGATTTGCTCAAACTGAAAGTTTTCGGCTAAATCCGTCAAAGCAATAATGAGAGCCGAATTGTCTGCCGGTATTTCCTTAATCAGCTCAAAAATCAGGAGATCGCTGCCTTGGGAAGCTGCATAATGTATTTGTTCTATCCACTGGGGGGGCATACCGGTAATCTGAATCCCTCTGCCGCAATTGGAAACCTTTTGTAAGTTTTGCTTTCTGCTTTCTATCTGGTGTGCTTCCTCTTGATAAAGATATCGCACCCCCAGATATTTGCTCATTTTGAAAAGAAGCTCCTCTTCTCGAAAGGGTTTACGCACGAAGTCGTCACATCCGGCAGACAAAATAATTTGTCGCTCCTCTTCAAAAGCGCTAGCAGTTAGGGCAATAATTACAGTTGCCTGACCATTCAATGAAGCTCTAATTGTTTTGGTAGCTTCATAACCGTTCATTAAGGGCATCCGCATATCCATCCAAATTAAGTGTGGTTGCCAACTTTCCCAAATGGCTACAGCTTCTTGACCATCACAAGCTTCCCGCACCTGAAAGCCCACCGAACTAAGAAGCTCAACTAACAGGAGGCGATTTGTTAACCTATCCTCCACAACCAAAATGCGATAAATAGGTTGATTAGGGGCTAAACCGATAACTTTTTTAAAGATGGGTTGAGTTGTTTCAATCGGAGTTTCTTCAAGCAAACTCACTTGAATATCAAAAGTAAATTTGGCTCCCTTACCAGGAACACTGGTGACGGTAATTTCTCCCCCCATCAGTTGTACAAACTTTTGGCTAATGGGTAAACCTAAACCTGTTCCTTGATTTGATTTCAATCCTGTTGCGGTTTGTCCGAAGGCTTCAAATAACTTATCAAACTCCTCTGGGGCAATCCCGAAACCTGTATCTTCTACTTCAAAGTAGAGTTTCAGTTGTTTTATACCCTCGACTGCTGACACGCGCAAGGTGACGCTACCTTCTTGAGTAAATTTGATGGCATTACTCAGCAGGTTGATTAAAACCTGACGTAGCTTGCTTTCGTCGGTTTTGACATATTGAGGAACTTGGGGAGCGCGATCGCATATTAACTGGATGCCTTTCGATGTAGCTTTGAGTTGTAGCATCCGTTCAATACTATCGAGCAGACGATACAAATCAAAGTTATTTTCCAGCAGGGTGACTCGTCCTGCTTCGATTTTTGACATTTCCAGAACACCGTTAATCAATTCCAGCAAATGTTCCCCACTACGACTGATAATGTCTAAATATTCCTGATGCTCAGGGCATAGCGAGGTATCAAGACTCATCAGTTGAGTAAAGCCCAGGACGGCGTTGAGTGGCGTTCGTAGTTCGTGGCTCATATTTGCGAGAAACTCGCTTTTAGCACGGTTGGCAGCATCCGCGGTTTCCTTAGCCTTTATCAGTTCAACCGACTGCTTTTGAGTTTGCGCTAATAATTCAGCTTGTTGGATGGCGACCCCCAACTGCGCCCCAATTTGAACTACCATTTTGATTTCTGCATCTTGCCATTGGCGGGGAGCGGAATTTTGGTAAATTGCCAGTAATCCCCAAAGTTGATTGCTACAGAAGATGGGGACAATGATGTATGCCCGTGCTTGAAATTGCTCTAAAAGTTGCAGATAACAATCGTCAAATCCAGCGGAGTAGATATCTGCGACACAGCGGTAACTTGTTTCTTGGCGATGAAAACCGCCTTGATTTTCTTGCAGATAAGTATCTTGTACTGGGTATGGTGAGCTATCTAAGGTTTTGATAACACAATCACTTTGGTCAACTGCTACTTTTTTGAGATCGGGTTGATTAATTTGTTTCAAAAGTAGCAAATTCCAACCCTCTGCTACTGATTCGGATACAAACTCTCCACTCCAGTCAGGATTGAAACGATAAACAGCGGCGCGATCGCCATTTAAGGCTTGCCGCAGTTCTTGGGTTGTGGCACTAAAAATCTGCTCAATATCCAACGTTTGGCGCATCCGTTGAATTACGAAGGCGATCGCTTTTTCCCGTTCGGCACTCTCCCGCAGAGCTGCTTCTGCTTCCTGGTGTTCTGTAATATTAGTCACCAAACCATCCCAGATAATACTGCCATCAGCTTGCCGTTCTGGGCGAGAACTTCCTTGCAGCCACTTCATTTGGCCGGAGACGAAAACTCGCCAGATGCAATCCCAAGGCTTCAAAGTTTCAGCTGAGGTAGCAATCGACCGATTTAGAAGAGCGATATCATCAGGATGAGTAAGCTTCCAAAATAGGGGGGCATCCTCAAGCAATTCCTCTGGCTCTAGCCCAAAGATTTCTCGGCAACCGCCGCTAACATAGAGAAACGCCCTTGAGCCATCCGGTTTGAGAATGAATTGATAAATCATCCCCGGTACGTTCTGTGCTAAATTCTGATACCGAGTATTGCTCCGTTGCAGTGCGGCTTGTGCTTCTAGATGTCCCTGACTAATGGCGATAAACTCGGTTACTAATTGGAGCCAATTAATTTCTTCTTGACTCCAGATTGAGGAGGAACGAACGGCATCCAAACCCAGAAATCCTACAACTTTGCCAGAGTGGAGCGTGGGAACGGCAAGCCGAGATTTGATATCAACCCACTCGGCTTTTTCGGTAGCTTCAGGTGGGATGTCAGCCGGAATTTGGACAGTGTTGCCACTCAAGATTTGGCTGTGAACCCAGCTATCATTCTCAACTGGCAATCTTTGAAATTTATCGATTAATGGCTCTATGCCAAAGCTGCACCACTCGTGGGTCATTTTTAAGCAGCTGTGGTTGCTGTCGTATTGAAAAAGATAGGCGCGATCGCTACCCAGAACCTCACCGACTGTTTTCAAGGTGAAAGCGATCGCATTATCTAAGTTTTCGTCAATAAACCTATCTGGAAATTGGTGTAAATTGTAACTACGATCTAAATCCCGATTAGGGATGGAAATCATGAACATCCGAGAAATACGGCTCAAGGAACTGTCCATTTCCGCTCGTTTGTGCAGCAATTCTTCTGCTAATTTCCGCTCCAGTTCAGCTCCTGCCCTAGCAACAAAAATTTTCAAAATCATCTCTTTGCCCGGATCGTAAGGCATTGGCTGCACGTCTAGCACCGCCAAATTACCGATTACATTCCCGGCGGAGTCTAACAGCGGGATTCCCCAATAGCTTTGTGCGTTTAACTCAACTAAATCGCCAAAGTCAGGGAAGAGTTTTTGTACTTGTGACGGGTAAAAACCGCTCTTCCCCTGCAAGACATTTTCGCAGGGAGTGCCAGCTAGGTCGTACTCAAAGTTTTCGCCATCTTCGCCCTTCCAGAATGCCAAGGTACTTACTCTGGTTTTAGCATCGTTGGTAAACTTACCGACCAAAGCATAACGAACTCCTAGAACTTGGGCGAGATAACGAACACAGGTGTGAAAGAATTCATTGCCAGTTGCAGAACCTGTCCCCTCAACAATTAATTGCAGTGCTTCTTCTCTATGCTTACGATCGTTAATGTCGGTATGGGAACCCGCTAAGCGATAGGGTGTGCCTGTTTCATCCCACGATGCGACTCCACGAGTGAAAATCCAACGATAGCTGCCATCTTTGTGCAATGCCCGGAACTCTTCTTTGTAGCTGGGGGTTTTCTTAGTCAAATAGTCATGCAGCGCCCCCCTGACTCGCTCTGAGTCTTCTGGGTGGATAATTTTGAACCAACAATCTATGTGACTCTTAATTTCTGAGTCTTCATAACCCAACATACTTTTCCAACGCGGCGACAGATAGGCATAATTCGTTTGCAGATTCCAGTCCCAAATCCCGTCGTTGGCCCCTTCTACAGCCAAGGCAAATCGTTCTTCACTTTGGCGAAGTGCCACTTCTGCTTGTTTTTGGTTAGTGATATCGCTAAGGGTGCAGATAATTCGCTCTACGCTACCATCCTCTGCTATCTGGGGATCGGCATTCACCAGCAGCCAGCGTTGATTTGGATCTTGAGGACTCTTAATTCTTGGCTGAATTTCTGCATTCCCAGTCGGTGCAATTCCCATAACAATATTATGAATGGGTTGGCGCTCTTGGGTCGCCTTTTGCACAGGTAACTCTGTGGTTTGGAAGGGTGTACCGTCTTCGTGTAGCAAATGCCAACAAGCACCAAACACCTGATGCCTTACATCCTCTGGATTGAGATTGAGAAGATTTGTCGCCGCTTGATTGCAAACGAGAATTTCGGCATTAGCATTCAGCAGCAATACTCCCACCTGCATTTCGCCAATCAGCATCCGAAAGCGTTTCTCGCTTTCCTGTAAAGCCTGCTCTCGGACTAACTGAGCCGTTAAACGCTTATCAAATAGGGATGTTAATAAAGCTAAGCTTAAAATAAATAAGCTAGCAATCCCAATGGCAACCCCTAGCCAGGACTGGTTTATTGCAGGGGATTGCTGTACTGGCAAGACTTCGTAGGGAATAAAGTGAGTGGCCTGCATTCCGGTATAATGCATTCCACTGATGGCAACTCCCATGACAAAGGCACTGCCGAGTTTTTGCCAAAAAAGCCCTTGCGAGGATTGATTGTGTAGTCGAAACAGCCAAAGGGCGGCAAAAGAGGCACTCAGGGCGATCGCAACAGACAGGCTAACCAATATCCAGTCATACTCTATCTTCGCTGGCAGTTGCATCGCTGCCATGCCAGTATAGTGCATCGATGCGATCGCTATTCCCATGCTCACGCCACCGCCGATTAAAAGCGGTGTTGACATCAAGCTACGACTCACTAACCACAAAGCAATGCTAGAAGCAATAATTCCGCACAGCAGGGAAAGCAAGGTGATCCACACGTTGTAGTTAACAGACTCAGGTAAATGGAACGCCAGCATGGCAATGAAGTGCATTGCCCAAATCCCGCTTCCCATTGCCACTGCTCCACCCAACAGCCAGCGCCGCCGTCCCCGTTCCCAGCCAGATTTTACTCGCCCTGCTAAGTCTAGGGCTGTGTAAGATGCAATTAGCGCGATCGCAAAGGAAAGCGTCACTAAGCCTAAGTTGTAAGTGCCTGCCATTGGGCTATCCATCTCTTTTTGAATGTCGCAGACTGCCAACAATTAAGGTAAATTTTATTATCTAGGAATATATTTCATCATAGCTTCCCTAACTTCAGCCCTATTTGTAGGTTATATCTATTATGAATCTATCCTCTATCTAAAGTAAGAATTAAAGCTCTAAATAAGACAAATATTCTTAAATCAGAAATATTTTTCAGATTCTAGACAAAAAAATAGGTATCGTCAAAATTAAGCTAGTAGGTTGGGTTGAGGAGCGAAACTCAACCTACGAAAACTACGCAAACTTATAACGAACCGTCTTGGGACTGCTATAGCCTTTCTCAGTTGCATGAAGTACATCAGGAAAACCTAACCCCCAACCCCTTCCCTAGTAGGGAAGGGGAGTAAGAATCAAAGCCTCTCTCCTTGTAGGAGAGAGGTTTGGAGAGAGGTCAGAGTGTACCGCATCCAACCGAGAACCGCTATATAGCAATTATTAGATAGTGGAATCAACGGTGAAATTACCTATTTTTCATAATTTTTGTCTGACAAACCTTTTAACAAAACTTGCTTTTGCTCTTTATAGATAGTTAATATAAATTAACTTTTTTACCACTACATTTAAGCGTCTTCTTAGCCCCTAATTTATGGAAGCCCCTCAACTCTTAGCATTAGCAGGCCCCCGCCTGAGAACGAGGAGAAAATGCCTTAATTATCTAAACATTCTATGGGCAGATAAACGCGAAAACAGGTGTCACCAGGCTTAGACTCAAAGTGGATGTCGCCTTTGTGCCTTTTAACAACAATGCGGTAGGCAATTTCCAAACCTAACCCGGTGCCTTTCCCCACACCTTTAGTAGTAAAAAATGGCTCAAAGATGCGAGATTGAATTGCTGGGGGGATACCTAACCCATTATCAGCAATTTCTACCAGTATGCAGTTATTGTCTCTGGAAGTGCGGATCGTCAGCTGTCCTTTGCCATCCATCGCATCAATCGCATTGTCAATCAAATTAGTCCATACTTGATTAAGTTCGCTGCCGTAAACGCAGATGCGGGGAATACTTTTGTCGTAGTCGCGCTTGACGACAATTCCCTTCTTAAGCTTATGATTGAGGATGGTCAGGGTGTTCTCGATGCCCTGATGCACATCGACTTCTTGCAGGGGCGCTTGATCCATGTAGGAGTAAGCTTTAACTGCTTTCACTAAGTCAGAGATGCGGGCGGTACTCTGCTCAATTTCGTTTAATAATCCAGAGGAAGCAAGTGTCGCTTCTAGCCACAAGAGGACGTTGCTAAGAGATTCTTGGGTGATATTGTCGGTAAGAGTATCCAGTTTTTTGGTATCAATTCCGGCGTTAACAAGTGTCGGAGCGAGTTTCCAGCCGTTACTAACATCGTGCGCTTCTAGCCAGTCTGTCACCTCTTCTTCTTTGTCGCTTTGTGTTAGAGGATCGAGTGGGCATGATGTGGTAGCGTGAGCGATCGCATCCTTATGAACATCAACAATAAAATTTAATTGCGCTGGGGACAAGGAATTCAGCTGCAAAGCCAGAGATTGCAAGTTTTGGAAGTTCTCGCGCAATTGTCCAGCAGCCCTTTGTCCCGCAGAAGCTGGATTATTTAACTCGTGAGCCAGACCTGCTGACATTTTACCAAGTGCTGCCAGTTTCTCCTGTTGCCTGAGTTGCACTTCAACGTCTTGAGTTCGTCCCGCCATAGCCGAAAGCACCACATCAGCTATCGGAGAACATTCGGCGATGATGTGCTTAAAGGTGTCCATTTCGATCCGCAGAACGCGAGAAGGAGCGATCGCGCGTGCGCTGGCAATAGATCCAGAACCTGTTAACATCGAAAGTTCACCCATAAACTCGCCCCGGCGATGAATAGCCAGCAGTCTCTTCTCGCCGCCAACAAGCTTAACGATCTCGATTTCGCCTTCTAGGACAACGTGAAAACTATAATTCTCCTCACCTTCTGAAAACAGCACATCACCCGCATCAAGCTGAATCTCAGTCCCATGCTGCTTCATCTGCTGCAACGCCTCATCAGGTAACTTCGGAAACAGTGCGTTCTGGTTTGGATCGTGCAGCATCGCAACACCTTTGTTTAACTCTGACTTCTACCATAGGGCAATCCCCTTATTTCTGGGTGAGTTCTGAATTAAGCCACCATAAAATAAGGTTCCCAATTAATCAGCAGCAACTCATGTTCATACTACGCACACTCCCAAATAACCAGATACTACTGAATCTTGCCAGTCGTTACCCAGAACTAGATATGGCTTCAGTACAAACTTGCCTAGCTTTTCTGAACACCACTGCTGATGTCTATGAAGCTTTTGATACTCACTTTGCTCGTTATGGTCTTTCAATGGGCAAGTTTACCCTTCTGATGCAGCTACTACCAGCAGGCGAGTCGGGACTAACCCCATCAGAGTGCGCTGAACGTGCTGGTGTCACTAGAGGCACAATAACTGGGTTGCTTGACGGACTAGAACGGGACGGATTGGTGAAACGCCGACCTCATCCGGCAGACAGGCGGATGCTGAGTGTGCAACTGACAGAAAAGGGACAGCAATTGCTTGATGAAATGCTCCCAGATCACTTTTGCCGCACCACTGGCCTAATGGCTAATCTCACTGACGCTGAAAAGAAGACACTGATTGAGTTGCTGGCAAAGTTAGGCTCTGGAACACCTGCCATGCGCGAACCATAATTTGATAAGGAGCCATATAGTATGGCAACTTATGGTAAATTAGTAAGGAGCCATATAGTATGGCTGCAAATTATTTTAACCTAGATCATCACGCTTCATGAACAAACTAACTGTCAAGCAAAAAAACTGGTTATTGTCTTCCCACGTTGGTTTTATCGGAGTTTGGTTTGGAACAGCTTTAAGCATGGTAATCATCGCTTTAAGTAACAGAAATACAACAAATGGCGATGAACTATACGCGATTAATTCAATAGTGAAGTTGCTAGATGACTTTATTGTTATTCCGGCCGCAGTCGGTTCGTTGTTAACTGGTGGACTGCTTTCCTGGTTAACAGTCTGGGGATTTGTGAAATTTTATTGGGTTATTGTTAAGTGGATTTCCACACTTGTACTTATTACCTTTGGTAGTTTTTGGCTTGGGCCGTGGACAAACGCCATGACCTCTATTTCCGATACAGAAAGACTAAAAGCGCTGGAAAATCCGCTTTATATGTTTGATGTCAAAGGAGTAATTATTGGTGGCGGAATTCAGACTTTATGCCTTTTAGTAATCATTGCTATTTCTGTTCTTAAGCCGTGGGGAAGACGAAATGTAGTTAAAGTTGACAGCAATTCTTCCGTTTAGTTAGGCAATTTCTCTTTCTATGAGCTTGTTATTAGCAGCAATAGGAAGACGAACCAAAAAGCGTGTGTCACCCGGCCTGGAGGTTAAACTGATATTGCCGTAATGTTTGCCGACAATGCGGTAAGTCATATCTAAACCTAAACCAGTGCCTTCTCCTACACCTTTGGTAGTGAAAAATGGCTCAAAGATGCGATGCTGAATTTCCGGCGGTATACCCGATCCGTTGTCGGCAATTTCCACCAGAACGCGATCGTGTTCGTGCTTAGTACGAATCAAAATAGTAGGTATTAGGGATTGGGTATTCCCAGTCTTTAGTCCCCAGTCCCTAGCCACCAATCCCAGAGCAGCGATCGCATTATCTATCAAATTCGTCCACACCTGATTCAGTTCGCTGCCATAAGCCGTGATGCGCGGCAGATTCAGGTCATATTCCCGCTTCACCACGATACCTTGTTTCAGCTTGTGACTGAGAATTGTCAGCGTACTTTCCAGCCCTTCATGCACGTCTATCTCTTGCAGTGGGGCTTGATCCATGTAAGAGTAATCTTTAATTGCTTTCACCAGATGGGATATCCGCGCCGAACCCTGCTCGATTTCGGATAACACCCCAACGCCTGTCAGCGTCGTTGTAATCCAAGTCAGCACATCGGAGAGCGAATCGGCGGACACGTTTTTTGCAACAGTTTCCAGCCATTGAGTGTCAAGTCCTGCTTGTACCAGGGTGGGGGCGAGTTTCCAACCATCGCTTACATCGTGCGCGTCTAACCAATCAGTAACTTCCTCCTCCTTGTCGCTTTGCGTCAGAGGATCGAGGCGAGGCGCTGTCATAGCACCCTTTGTCACGTCGCACTGCAAGTCGGCAAGAAACTCAAGTTGGGCTTTTGTCATCTGCTGTTGATTCAGCTTCAGCGCCATGCAAGGCAACTCTTCAAAGATATCTTGCAAGTTAGTTGCACCCCGAATCACCGCTGCGGCGGGGTTATTCATTTCGTGAGCCAGTCCAGCTGCCAAAGTGCCGAGGGCTGCCAGTTTTTCCCGCTGCTGCGACAAATTTTGAATAGCTTGCATCCGCAACGCCATCGTGCGGAGAATAACCTTAGTCACGCAAGAACAAGCCGCCAACAGTTGCCAAAATGCGTCTTTTGGTAACTCAAAAATATGGCATTGAGTAACGGCGCGTCCACTTGCCCAGAAGTATTCTTCACCCATTAAAACGGGTAACTCGCCAAACAGCGTTTGCGGTTCGTAGGTAGCTAATACGATTTCTTGTTCGCCAACCTTCTGCGTTATCCGAACTTCACCTTCTAGCAGCACAAAAACATGGTCTGCGGGATCTCCTTCTGCCCGATGAATTTCACCCGCTTGTCGCCATACTTCTGTACCCTGTTCGCACAACCAGTCCAACTTTGCTTCCGGTATTTCTGTAAAGAGTGGCACTTGCCGTAAAGCGTTTTTGATGTCGAGCATTATCACACCTTCCCCATGCGATCGCTTTCTCAATGATTATGCGCGATTTGCCCAGAATGTGTTTATAGAGTACCAGCCTCAGAACGCTCTTTTTGTGTGCTACTTACCACAGCCGAGTAATTGGATAAGCATCAAAGGCAGAATCAGCACTCAGAATGGGTATCCTTTCCACCATAGACTGTGCAATCAAAAGCCGATAAAATGGATCGCGATGATGAAAAGGTAGCGCCGCAATAACATCGATGTGATTTATTTTAATATCCAGCAAATTGAAGTTATTAAGACTGAGTTGCTGTGTGATGAATATTTCAAATGGCAGACTAAAACTCAGCTTCCCTTTGCTATGCTTAATTGCCATTTCCCAGATACTAGCTGTACTAAGGAGAATGTCGTTATCCTCATCATCAATTAGCGCCCGTACTCTAGCACTAATTTTCCGAATATCCATGACATACCAAATAAAGATATGGGTGTCTATCAGCAGCCTCATTACATATAGTCCTTAAAGTCTTCTAGAGGCTCATCAAAATCATCCGATATTGTAACCAAACCTTTAGCGCTTCCAGGCTGGCGGCGACGCTTAACTGGTGACACTGGAGTTAATTTGACAACAGGTTGATCGTCTTTGGCGATGACGATTTCTTCGCCTCTAAGTGCGGCTTCGATTAAGATTGTAACCAAGCTTTTAGCACTGCCAAACTGGGGGCGACCTTTAGCTGGCCACACTGGAGTTAATTTAAAAACAGGCTGATCGTCTTTGGCGATGACGATTTCTTCGCCTCTAAGTGCTGCTTCGATTAAGTCGGATAGATGTTTAGATGCTTCGTCGAGATTTATTTGCTGCATGGCTATAACCTCTGTATTCCTAAATTTATCTTGACATCAAAAATCGGTTATTTGGTGCGAATTTAGCAACGCTTAGTGCTGGATGTGATCGCATCCTCAATCTGTGTCAAAAAGTACCAGCCTCAGAACGCCAGAGGACGCGCACATCAATTACCCGCATTAAGGCGCGATTAGCGGCTTCTATTCCTCCGTCGCTATCTTCATAGACAATACATTCTTCTGGCGCAACTCCCAAACGCTTCGCAGCTAATAGGAAGATGTCGGGAGCAGGCTTACCCTGCGCTACATCATTCACAGTTACAACAGTATCGAAAAGATATCGCAAGCCAATAGCATCCAGGGTTGCTTCTACCAGAGGGCGATGACCACCACTAGCCACAGCCATCGGCACTTTACCATAGTGAGTCCGGGCAATATCCGCTACTGCCTGAATTTCCACTGCTGTATGTGCTAAAGCAATATAACGACGTTGCTTATCTGCAAATGTCAATTTTTCATCAAGACTATAACCAAATTCGCTGTTAAGCGTGTGGATAAGTTCCTTTGCAGATATGCCACTCCGCTTAAAGAACCATTCTTCATTTAACTCTACACCGAACGAGCGCAGCGTCGCTGTCCATGTCTGAAAATGAATAGGCATGGTATCCGCCAAAGTCCCATCACAGTCAAAAATTAGTGCGGCATAAGGTGGCTGTGGCAGAATAGGTTTTGTGTTCATGTGGTTAGGTTATTCAAGCTAAATAGCGATCGCGTTTTAATCCTAATACGGTTCACGAATAAGTTAAAAATCCCCAAGTGGCCGTAGGTTGGGGATGGCTCCCCAACCTAGAATTAATCAAAATTTACTTCTATTGAATCAGAATGATTGCCTCTTGAGCTTTAGTATTTAAGGCTTTTTTAAGTTCTTGCCCAACTTTCGCAATCAGTTCGTTAAAAGTCTCCCGATTCTCTGTCAACTGTTTTCTAAAAACATTTTCTAACTCAGGATTCATTTGCTCGCAGATAGAATCAAGCTTGCTATCGCTTAAAAGAACGCCACGACTCCAACTAGGAACATCAACATTTTCCTTGATAGCTTCTTGGGTTTTGCTCCGAGTTATCTCCACTCCAGCAGCAAGCACAGAAGCACCATATATTAGCACAATCGGCCAAGTCAAATGCCCCGTGAGAACCAGAGCAATGATGCTACCGATAGTACCTCCACCAATCACCACATTGACGATAAATCCCACTGTATCAGCAAGGATAGCATCCCCAATTGACAGCTCCGGGTTGACTACGGCAGGGTCGATCCCTTCCTCAAACCTCAAGCTACTTCTGGGTATTTGGAACTTTCGACAAATCGGGTCGGTTTCTGCGGCTAAGTCGGGTTGAATTTTGCTGTTAAACCAAGTGACAGATTGATTTTTGATGATAAGTCTGGCGCGATCGCTTTTAATCCACTCCTCTGCGCTTCTCTTCAAGGCATTTTCCAAATCGGCTAAAGTCCGTACTTTGTTGTTTCGCCAATCTTTCAGACCTGGTTTAACTACATTTTCAATCAAACCCTGTGATAAAGGTAACGTCAGTTGTTCGATTAACTCTGGGATATGTCTCTCAACGAGTTCTTTCAGCTTCTTCGAGTCGAACAGTTGCTTAACTTCTTCTTTAAATGCACTCGCACGCATATCCCATCGTCCTACCCGCGATAAACCTAGTGCAATGCACCGTTCCGGTTCTGGATCTGGGCGAACCTGTGTTTCGGGTTCCGGGAAAATCTCCTGGCAAATATCGCGGGTAAAGTTCATCCGGGATGCGCCGCCAGTCATCAGCACAACTTTCGGAACAATACCCTGTTGGTCAAGTTGTTCCTTCGCCTCAGTCACCGCCTCGCGAAAAGATTGAATCCAACTCTTGTCTCCTAGTTCAGACAAAGGATGGTTCAAAATCTCCTGCGCGATCGCTCCATTAACTTGCGGAACAAAGTAAATTTGTTCGTTAATCGACTCGAAGCCGCGTGCAAATGTTTGCGGATGCTTGTACAGTTGTTCGTTAGAAAAGTAGTCTTCTTTAGCTTTGCGACAGGCGAGTTCGCAACGAGCTTGGTGATGGGGATATTGCCCAAAAACTCTTTCGAGTAACGCTTTCTCTTCGTGTTTGGCGAGAGTCCGGGCAAAAATCGCCTTGTCGATTAGGGATGCTCCTAGGGCGTTGCTCCCGAAATCTATCGGGATCTCGTGCAAGCTCTTGACCAGAGTAAAATCTGTAGTTGAGGAGCCAATATCGACAATTAGCACCGACGATTTGAGCTTGTCGAAGTCCAGTTTACCAGCTTCCTTGGCTTGCATGAAAGCCGCCCGCGACTCCGGTACAACACTCAGTAAACCAATGCCAGATTCCTTAAGTAGCTTTTGGTATTCTTCGCGATCGCTTACTGACCATCCTGACGGACACCCAACATAAAACTGGCTATTCTCTCCACCTTCAATCTGTTTGCTTTCTTTTAAAAGGCGGTAGTAGGTTTCCACGAAACTGCGGATAGTCTCTCTGTAATTTGGATCGTTGTTGGGTTTTTGCTTAAAAGAAATTTTCAGCTGAGTAACGCCAGCTTGGATTAAGGCTTGTTCTCCGACAAGATAACCCAGTTCCGGATGCCAGCCAAGAGCAGTGACTTGAACTTTCTTATTATTGACCTCAAGCATCTCTGGAGGTTCGATGCTTTCAACCCTCGCCTTAGCCACAGCTGTTTCACCGTGTCCCAAATCGAAACCAATTGTTTCTAAAATTTCCATACTTTTTCTATCCCCTAATTCTTATTTTGAAGGGGAAACACTGGGTGCATTTCCATTTTGCAAAAATCTCGCCCCAGGCATCTTGCCTACGCTATATCCACAGACAGGCGAGATGTCTGTCCGAGGAATTGAAAAAAATGGGATGCTATAGCAATCCTAATCCATTTATCAAATTCTCTCTCTTCCTCCGTGTTCTCTGGGCCTTTGCGGTTCGTTTAAAAAAGGTAGTCACAAATCAAATAGGATTGCTATACCAAAAAACTTTTTAAATGAAGACTTTGGCACTCTTCCATAGCTGTAACAACAAGACAATTTACTCTCTAGTCTCAGAGTAAGCTGGCTCAACAACTCGACCTCTTCGGAGTAAGCGATCGCCTTTCAACAAGGCAGGAGTTATAGTTACATAATCTCTGGCTTCAGGGTCGATACTTGGCTCAAAGTCAAAATACTCGCGCCCACTATGCTTGTCGCCTGGTTGGTAAATCTGGGTTCGTATTCCTTGCTCCATTAAAATCTGGGGTAGAAGTTTCGTCAGTTCAAGCGCCATCTGGGGTTTTTGCAGAAATGACGCACCGGTTAGCCTCTGAACAACATTCAGGAGTTCTGGCAACTCTTCTATTCCACTACCGTCAAGTGGTTTTTTCACTTGTTCAGCCGAGGCGACTGCAAGATCAATAGTGTTGAGAGCATCACCAAGGTTGTCCAAAAAGGCTTTGCTATCAACTTGCATAATCAGCTTGGGTGGTGCTACAGGCTGCTGAGAGTCGGAACGATTTTCGCCGCCTCCTTCGAGTTGGAACACAACTTCCAGCCCTACTAGCACAGTCATCAACAAGATGTCCATCCAAGCCCCAACGGTATCTTGAGTCAGGGAAAATAACGAACCTAAGATGCTTATACTGATGAGTCCCTGTAAGACTTTCAGGATTAAGCTGTTGGAGAGACCTCTGACTTGCTTAACGATTTTCTCAGGCTGTGGCTGGGATCTCGTTTCGTTGGCAGCCGTGAGAGTAGCGATAGACTGTCGTAGCGTGTCCAGAAAAAAGGAAGCTAGACGAATCTGCCCCACGCTCAACTCACCGATGTAATTCCTCTCAAGATTATCGAGTCGGCTTTGCACCAGCTGAACTACCTGTTCCAGGTTAGTTGCCTTGTCAATCTCTGTCTCCAGTTGGTTGCGTTCTTTACCAAAAAGCGTTATTAGTGTTTTCATCACCCAAAAGCGCAACGATCGGTGTCTTTTTCAAGTTTGGCGTACAGCTGAGGCGAGTAACAGAAATTTCGTCATGATTGACGTTCTTTTGCCAGATCCCTTAGAGCTTTTCCCTTGGCGGCGACGTAATGCGGAGCTTTGTCAGCATCTCCTCAAGTTCTCTGAGAAATTCAAAGTCCGCCGCAGGTAGGCGCTGATGGCTCGAAAATCCGCCTTCAGCCACGGATAGCTTCTTCTCTAAGAAATCGAACGCCTGCCGGAACTGACGCGGGTTTGCCTGAATGGGCGAGTCAAAGTGGCAGCCAACAATCCGCTCAAAATCCCAACGGGCTACCTTGTCAGCCCAGCCCAGCACTGTTCTCGGTGCTTGGTTGAGGATAATCGTCTGTAGAATCGGTGCTACAAACAGGCGACCGCCGCCTCGCAGTGCATCAAACGACTGTTTCCAATCTTCCTTCCATTGGAAGGGAAACCAACCGAAATAAGCCTTCTTTGACCGATCTGGCGCTTTGAGAGCATCGCGAAACGACTTCCCCAATTTGGTCGCCTCTAGCGCACTCGGTCGGAAGTAGAACGCAAACAGGGAGATGCGCTGCCATCCCTTGCGGCGACTTTCCTCATTGTCCTCAACGACATCAAATACATCGTCCTTGGCGTGGAACAGTAAGGGGTACGGGTCAAGTTGGACGATTTCCGGCGGTTCTTCTGGCACAGAAAGCACGGAGTCTGTCACGAGTAGCGTGCGCGATCGCTTGTGAAATAATGCTACTTCCCCAAATGACCCCCGTCCCAGATTGATGTACAGCACCTCGTAGTCAAACTCATCGCCAAAGGGCGCTGAAGCGCTGTCCTCCGGGAGAATGTGGGTGCGTTTAGTGGGAAAACCGAGCCAGCTTAAGGGGAGGTTCACTGGGAAACTCCACTGATTCGGAGCCACAAAAACTTCTGCGTTCGGAAAGCGTCTGGCGAAGGGGCCGACGAAAATTTTGTGTTCTAAACCGGAAAGCGTTGGCAGGATGATGTACTTAACATCGCCGTATCGTTCCACCAATTCCTTGACGAGTCGGATACACTCTCCTGTCGGCGCGACTGGCGCATAAATGAGCAGGCCGCCTGCTTTGAGCTTAACGACGGTCATCCGAATCGGCACGACAGCATAGAGAATGCCCTGAACTTGGTCGAATGTCCAAACCGTGTCCTTGACCACTTCTTTGCGGAGTGTCCGCCGGGTGCCGTATGGATAGAGTGGCAAAGCAGGCCAGAAATGCCATGTAAAGTCCCCAGGACGGATGCTTTGCTCCTGTGTTTCCTGCACGTTCATCGCGGTTCTATCCACGCCACAACTCCTCCCAAAATCCCAACGCTCAACCTATTTTTAATCTAATCTCCAGAAGTTAGAGTTGATCAAAGGTTGACACAATAATCTATCTTAGGTTTCGTTTTTTGAGCTATCTGTCTGTATATGGAGATAGCGATCGCCATCTGGGCTAGACCCCCGTGGTCATCTGTCGTCGCTTCATGCGCCTTCCACGCCCGCTCATCTTCTAGCTCGGCAAGGAGACAATCAGCGATCGCTCTGGCCGTTCATCCCCATCAATGCGATCGCTCTGTTTTTCTGAACGGGCAACAAAGATGTAATCCTATCGAGTAATTCAGGGATATTTCATCCCACAAGCTTATCTGTAAATCAGACAGCATAAACTGCTTAAAAGTCAATGGTTGAAGCAATAATTATTTTTCTGCTCATTGGACTGATTATCACTGGAATTTTAGTCAATCCTGCCCTAGTTAAACGCCGCAGGAATCGTTTAAAAGATCGTCCTTTTCCACTACTGTGGAATGCGATTGTTGAAAATAATCTTCCTATTTACCTTCTTCTCTCTCCCGTTGAACGAAAACGACTTCAGGGACACATTCAAGTATTTTTAGCAGAAAAACAATTTATTGGTTGTGGAGGATTAGACGTAACGGAAGAAATGAAGGTGATTATTGCGGCTTTCGCCTGTTTACTCCTACTCAACCAGCGAGAAACTTACTTTCCTAAACTTCGTTCAATTCTGGTTTACCCCAGCACGTATCTTGTGAATGAAACAGCTTACACAGGAAATTTTATTGTGGAAGAAAGGCGTGTAGCTAGACTGGGGGAATCGTGGACAAATGACCAACTGGTACTGTCTTGGGAACAGGTGAAACACGATACTTACAATTGGCGGGATGGACATAACGTTGTGCTTCATGAATTTGCCCATCAGTTGGATCAAGAAGATGGTAAAGCTGAGGGTGTTCCTATTTTGCACCGAGACTCAGATTATCCTATTTGGGCAAAGGTGATGACAGAAGAATATCAAGAACTCTGCAATGATATTCAACGAGGCGTAAAGACGGTAATGGATAGTTATGGTGCAACGAATCCCGCCGAATTTTTTGCCGTAGCGACTGAGACATTCTTTGAAAAACCCCACCAATTACTGAAGAAGCATCCGGCACTTTACGAGCAACTGCAACGCTACTATCAACTCGATCCGGTGCAATGGATTTAGATAGGTTCAACTCCATCTAAGGTGAGGGGCGATCGCATAGTTTACCTTTTGCTTGGGGAAAACAGAAGTGCTTCTCCACCTGTGGTAAGGGAACCGAGTTGGCGATCCATCCCATCCGGCGACAAGTCAGGGAGGCTGCTTAATCGCATACTGAAACGAAACCAGGCAATTCTGACAAGTGGGCTGGAATTAAGCTGCGATCGCTCTCGTTTAAGCCTTTCTACTGAAACTTAAGCTCAAATGGTATTTTTAATCTCCATTCGGGAACTATAAAGTAAGATTCAATACTTTTGTGTACTTACTTGAAACTTTCTGCTGAGCCACTCCCTTGAACATCAAAACAGATCGTCCTGCTAAGGCTACTCAACAGTTTCCCCTGCGTCTAATTCTTATAGTTCCCTTTGTATTACAAATATTTGCCGCGGTAGGGTTAGTTGGCTATCTCTCATTTATCAACGGGCAGAAAGCAGTCAATGACCTAGCCAATCAACTGATTGACAAAGCCAGTCAACAGGTTGGCGAACACTTGGATACTTATTTGGCACTGCCACAGCAGTTGAACCAAATCAATGCAGATGCGATCGCTTCTGGACAATTAAATCTGAATAACCCCAAAGCGAGTGAGCAGTATTTCTGGAGTCAAGCCAGAGCTTTTAAAAATCTTAGCTACATTGGCTGTGCCTTACCGGATGGTAGAGAATCAGGTGCGGGACGTTGGGTCAATGGAGTCGATCTCCTTGTCTATGAAAATCCCCGCAGAGGCGGTCTGGCATCAGACTATCTCGCTGACGACCAGGGAAACCGGAAAAGCCTTGTGCAAAGCTATCAGAACGATCCGTTAGCGAACCTTTGGAATAAGCAAGTGCTGAGAACACGTAGACCAGGCTGGTCTGGGATCTCTACATTTGAGACAAGCACTGTAGAAATCGCTGAAGCAGGCAAGGCACTGCAAAGCCAAAACACAGTTTCCAATCTTGGGATCAATTACTATGTCGCAGTCCCCGCTAGATATCCAGTTTATGACCAGAAGGGTAATCTGTTGGGTCTTCTGATGGTAGATTTGCTGCTAACGAATGTGAGTGAATTTCTTCGCAACCTGAAAGTTAGCCCTTCCGGACAAGTTTTTATCATGGAACGCGATGGCTTGCTGATTGGCAGTTCCAGCACTAAACCAGTCGTACAGAAAGTCGATGGCAAAACAACCCGGTTTAGTGCGCTAGAAACCCCAGATCCATTGATTCGCGCCGTGGCAGAAAAATTAAAACAACAATTCAATAATTTCAAAACCCTTCAAAATACTCAAGAAATTGAGGTGAAATTCAACGGGCAGCGTCAGTTTATTCAGGTCACTCCTTGGCGCGATCGCTTTGGGTTAGACTGGCTGGTGGTTGTCACCGTGCCGGAATCTGATTTCAATTCTCAAATTAATGCCAACACTCGCACAACGATCGTCCTGTGTCTGGGAGCATTGGCAGTAGCAACGCTTTTGGGAATCTACACATCACGCTGGATTACTCGTCCCATATTAAAGTTAAGCCAAGCATCCGAAGCGATCGCTACTGGACAGTTAGACCAAACGGTTGAAACTACCAACATCAAAGAGTTAGATGCGGTGGCACAGTCCTTTAACCACATGGCTTCTCAGTTACAAGATTCCTTTAACGAACTAGCGCAGACTAACGCCGAATTGGAAAATCGAGTTGAAGCACGGACAGCAGAACTTTCACAAACGCTTACTGATTTGCAGCATACCCAAATACAACTGATCCAAACAGAAAAAATGTCCAGTTTGGGACAATTGGTTGCTGGAGTAGCCCATGAAATTAATAATCCGGTTAACTTTATTCATGGCAATTTGATACATACAGAAGAATATGCCCAAAACTTGCTGAATCTGGTAAATCTTTATCAGCAGGAATATCCCAATTCCCCTGCAAACATTCAAGATGAGATCGAAGAGATAGACCTCGACTTTTTAAGGCAAGATTTTCCCAAGTTGTTGGCTTCAATGCGACTAGGAGCCGAGCGCATTCGGGAAATTGTCAAATCTCTCCGCAACTTTTCCCGTTTAGATGAAGCAGACTTCAAAGAAGTGGATATTCATGAAGGATTAGATAGCACATTACTAATCTTATTCAACCGCTTGAAACCCACTTCTGATCATCCAGGTATTCAAGTCCTTAAAGACTATAGCCAAATGCCGTTGGTAGAATGCTATCCGGGTCAACTCAACCAGGTGTTCATGAATGTACTATCGAATGCAATTGATGCGTTGCATGAATCCGATAAAAAACGTACCTTTCAAGAGATTGCAAGTAATCCAAGTACCATTAAAATTTCTACAGAATTAAGCCATTCTAATTGGGTGATTGTTCGCATAGCGGATAACGGTCAAGGAATGGCGGAGGATGTGCGAAGCAAACTTTTTGATCCCTTCTTCACTACCAAGCCGATTGGCAAAGGGACTGGTTTAGGACTCTCCATCAGTTATCAAATTGTGACTGAAAAACATCGCGGGAAATTATATTGCCATTCCGCACCCGGACAAGGAGCAGAGTTCGCAATTGAGATACCCATTCGCCAAACTTTCAAACCCGTTAAGGGCGCGTTGGCATAGCCTTTGGGAAGCGTGAGAGAGTATATGCTCCGCTTTGCGATCGCGCCCTAGCAATTAACTTAAAATTCCCGCCTTCTATTAATAACTAGCTTAAAGACCTGTTGCAACTAGCTATTTTGATAAATCCCTAAGCGGTGACTAGAATCATTGCTAAAATAGCCAGTGCAATTCCCACGCTCTGCTGGAGCGTGACTGATTCATGTAATATAAATACCGCAAGAAGAATGCTGATAACAGGGTAAAGAGCAGATATCGTTGCTACCAAAGTAACTGGGCCTTTAGAAACTGCCATGAGGAAGCAAAAAGCACCTATAAAACCCAGCATCCCCGTAGTTATAGCAAATGCAATCCCTTTGGGATGTACGTCCAGTTGGAATCGCGAAGAAACGAGGACGATTATACCTAATATTAAAGCGCCCACTACTTCGTAAACAATCGCACTTCTTGGCTGCAAATAGCTCGTGGTCAGTTTAGGAATAAACCCCCAAAATCCCCACACAACTAAAGCGCCTAATGTTGGTAAGATCCACTCTTGCATTATTCAATAACCTCACATTCAAACAATAATTAGACATTTTAATCTTTGTAGAGACGTGCTATGCCCGTCTCTACAAAAGAAATGTTACTACTCACATTAAAGCAAGATGGCTATCCGCAATCAAATCAAATCCGATTTAGGTACGCCAACAACCACAAGCCAGTCCAATCCATATTCCTCCTGCCAAGGAGTTACATAAACAAACTGACGATCGCCGTTTAATGAGAAATCAAACTGTTGCTCCTGAATCGTTTGAAAGCTGTGAAACCGTTTTTGCAACTCTTCCGCAATGGAACGAATTGCTAAATTTGGCGTGTTGAGAGCATTAAACCGTTCCAATCTGCCATCCACTCTATGGACAATGGAATGCTCATCAGCACTGCCAACCAACATTCCATCGCGCTCCATAATAAAAATTTGTGCCGAAGGACTGACTTTCAGGGTACCCAGAAACTTGCTGATTTCGCTTAGTAGCACATCAACAATTGCCAACCCAAACAGCTTGCCATCTTTGTCATAGAGTGGACGTTCGGCATTAACAGCAACATAATTTTGATAACCGACATTAGAGGAAGTATCTTCAGGTTGCACAGACTCTTCATCAGCAACCTCTACATCATCAATATCAGCCGTGAAAATGTGAGTCCAAATCGGTTTACCTGCCTCAAGCGCCTGCTTATGCCAAGGCTGCGACAGGGCATCATAATCATAGCTTTGGATTAGATGAGTGCGGTTTCCCTGCTCATCGGTTGCATAATCGCAGCCTTTGAAATTCCGATTTTCGTAAACCGACAATTGTGTTCTCTCAATCCATCTTCCAGCGCCTGATTCTTTACTGCCATCAGTTAAGGCAAAACCGATATAGCTAATACTGGGAAAGATTTTAGCAAGCCTCCATAAATGCTGCTCGCAAGCGATCGCATTGTTGAGATCCAGTTGACCCGCAGCAACTATGTCTGCATTCAGTTGATTCAGTTGGTGGGGTAGCGCCATATACGCGGTTAACCGTTCGCTGACACGCTGACCAGCTTGGCTGATTAATCGATATGCCAAGTTATGGACTGTTTGGGTCAAATCCACTTCGGCTGAGTTTGTTTGATGTTGATCTGTCATTTGCATACAGAATTTTGTTGGTATCATTGACAACTATCAAGGCTGGGTGGAAGCTTCCAATACCCGTTGTGCAAGCATTTCTGTCTGCATCAAATTTAGGGAATAGGTGGAATTTTTTCCTGGTTTGCAACAAGATGCGAATTGAATGTCTCCGCGACATTTAGGAGATCCACACATACACTGAAATCCCTCCATGTCTTCACCGCAGAATGTAGCAAAATCTACGGTCAATTCTTCACCCGCCTTGATATCCCGTAGCGCAATCAGATCGAGTCCTTGATACCCGGTGTTGGGGTCACAAGAGTGGTTTTGTAATATCCAGTTCCCTGGATTTGAGTCACGCAAAACCAGAATATCTTCACCCAAAGGATAAATATAACGCAACAGAGATCCTTGCTCTGCTTCAGTCCAGCGAGATTGAACGTGAGAACGGGTGACAATGCGTTGTGTTCTTGCTTCTCCTGGCACGATTGCATCGCCAGTTTTGAAATCCTGAGTCGCAAAAATGCCATAGGTTGCGATCGCGCTTTTTCCTACGCGATATTTCTTCTGATGGCGCTGGTGTCCGGTAATTCCCTCAGCAATTATCTGGTTAAAAAATCCCGCGTGACCTGCTGGATCAAACTTCAGAATATAATCTGCTACCGTTTCATGACCCTGAGTCCCAAAAACAGCGCAAGGAGAATTGACTTCTAGGAAAAAGATTTCTCCATTTTCGTCAACTCTCAAGTCAATCGAAGCATAACCACCCTGATTCATTTCCAAAAATAGTCGTCTAGCCGCATCTCGTAAACTTAACTCAAGCTGCGGATCGTCACAAGGAACATACCATTCTGGATGACTTTTGCGAAGTTTTAGATCGTAAAATTGAAAATGCTCATCCTTGGGTGGAACAAATTCGATTGGTTGATACACAATAGGCGAACAAGCATCCTCTGGGTTAGCAACCAAAAGCACTGTGAACTCGCGTCCGGCGATGTACTCTTCAATCAGGATGCTATCGAAGTCAGCAATTAGTTCAGTGGCTTTGCTTAACAGAGCTTCTTTTGTGGTTATATGCGATCGCGCATCAATTCCCAGACCATCTCCGGACGCTGCTGGTTTTACAAACAAAGGAAAATTTAGTTCAACAGAGGCATTCTCTACATCAGTCAGTGTTTCGGCAACCCAAAAGGCTGGTGTATCAACTCCTGCAAAATAAGCAATATGCTTCATTTCCTGCTTAGGAGAATCATACAAAGTTGTCGCAGAACCCGTGTAAGGAAGGTTCAGCGCTTCCAATGCGCTCATTACTTCATGGCAAGAAGGAACATCCCAATGTCTATAACCTCGACAAAGATTGACAAAAATATCGTAACCCTCTTTCTTCAACTCTTTTAACTGACGGTAGATCGTTGCTTTATTCAGAAGTACAGAATTTACTTCATCTTCTGGTTTCAGATTGGGAAAATAACTCGGTGAAGTGGAGGAGTCAAAGTTTACCGTCGATGGAGAATAGTCAGGTTGCAGAACGCATACTTTCATTTTGGAAATCTCGGAGAGTTGTTTTAGTTGTGGAGTTCTAAAAGTTAGCGCTACTTGACTTTTAAGCTACAGAGTGAAGCAAACAAGCTGAAGTGCTTGTCGAGACTTTTAAATGGCGACCTCGTGTAGCCTCAGCATAGGAAAACTGAGATGGCTCAAAGTGAAGCTTTAGATAGTCCATCAGGCGTAAAAGTTGAAGTGAACCATCTGAACAATGAAAGATATCAATTGAGGCATGACCCGTCTCAGGATAGGTATGTATCGAAACATGAGATTCACTGACAATCGCCACTGAAGTCACCCCAATTGGATAAAATTTATGGCTGAATAGTTGCACTAATGTAAAATTGGCTACTTTCAATCCTTCTCGCATCACTTCTTCTATTTGGTCTAGATCATCCAAAAGCTCTGTGTTACGGCAATCACTGAATTCAACAAGAAGGTGAGTTCCACAAAATTCCATAGCTAGTTACCTACAACTTTGCTTGCATGACCCTGATTGAATCAGCCCCAAAATCCCCGCCCAGCACTAAATAACCTGGAAGTACGTTTACCCAGGTCTAACGGTATAGCCACGTTATCAGTGCCAGCAGCAGAAAATCTTGTGACCTCATTTTTAGTTTTCCCAAATCAGCAACCAAATTCACACTAACTTCACAATATTTCAATTTGTTAAGCCGCAAGCCCCGAATCCTCACTTTGGCTTTGTTGGGGTAAGGTATTGTCTTTTTGCATTGCTGCATGATTAACTTGACAATGCCATTCAGCCTAAATTTGAACGATATCTTCAAAAGCCGTTAGGAAACTAACCTATTTGGGAACTCTAAAATTATGTATAACGTTGTGTTCTCTGAGTAACGCGAATGAATGCCAAACCCGGCTATGCTGCTAAGGCTACTCAACAGTTCCCCCTGCGGCTGATTGTGATAGTTCCCTTTTTATTACAAATATTTGCCGCGGTAGGGCTAGTTGGCTATCTCTCATTTATCAACGGGCAGAAAGCAGTCAATGACCTAGCCAATCAACTGATTGACAAAGCCAGTCAGCAGGTTGACGAACACTTGGATACTTATTTGGCACTGCCACAGCAGTTGAACCAAATCAATGCAGATGCGATCGCTTCTGGACGATTGAATCTGAATGACCCCAAATCTAGCGAGCAGTATTTCTGGAGTCAAGCTAGAGCATTTGAAACACTTAGCTATATTGGCTATGCTCTACCGAATGGTGCCGAATCAGGCGCTGGGCGTTGGGTTAATGGCGTGAATCTCCTAGTTTATGAAAATCTCCCTGGAAACGGTGCAGCATCGGATTACACCGCCGATCAACAGGGAAACCGGAAAAGCCTGGTGCAGAGTTATCAGGCCGATCCTTTATTGCCACCCGGAGTGAAAGACATCATCAAAAAAGGTAAGCCAGCCTGGGCTGCTATCTATACCTACGCATTTGAGAATACGGTACAGATTACGGAAGCAGGTAAGGCAATAAAAAGCCAAAGTGGCACTTCGGATATTGGTCTTAATTACTATGTTGCAGTTCCTGCTAGATATCCCATTTATGACCAGAAGGGCAAGTTACGCAGCCTTTTGATGGTAGATTTGCTGCTAACAAATGTGAGTGAATTTCTTCACAACCTGAAAGTTAGCCCTTCCGGACAAGTTTTTATCATGGAACGCGATGGCTTGCTGATTGGCAGTTCCAGCACTCAACCAGTTGTACACAAAATCAATGGTGAGACAAAACGCCTGAGTGCGCTAGAAACCCCAGATCCATTGATTCGCGCCGTGGCAGAAAAATTAAAACAACAATTTAATAATTTCACAACCCTTCAAAATACTCAAGAACTTGAGGTGAAATTCAACGGGCAGCGCCAGTTTATTCAGGTAACTCACTGGCGCGATCGCTTTGGCTTAGACTGGCTGGTGGTTGTCACCGTGCCGGAATCTGATTTCAATTCTCAAATTAATGCCAACACTCGCACAACTATCCTCCTGTGTCTGGGAGCATTGGCAGTAGCAACGATTTTAGGAATTTACACATCGCGCTGGATTACTCGCCCCATCTTAAAATTGAGCCAAGCATCCGAAGCGATCGCCACCGGACAGTTAGACCAAACGGTGGAAACTACCAACATCAAAGAGTTAGATGCGGTAGCACAGTCCTTTAACCACATGGCTTCTCAGTTACAAGATTCCTTTAACGAACTGGCACAGACTAACGCCGAATTGGAAAATCGAGTTGAAGCAAGGACGGCAGAACTTTCACAAACCCTTACTGATTTGCGGCGTACTCAAGCACAAGTGATTCAAACCGAAAAAATGTCCAGTTTGGGACAATTGGTTGCAGGAGTAGCTCATGAAATTAATAATCCGGTTAACTTTATTCATGGCAATGTCACCTTTGTAGATGAATATGCTCAGAATCTTCTAGAGTTAGTGCAGCTTTACCAGGAGGAATATCCTGTTCCCACACCGGCAATTGAAGCCAAAATTGTTGATATAGATTTAGAGTTTATCAACGAAGATATGCTGAAGTTACTCTCATCTATGAAATTGGGGACTGAACGCATACGAGAAATTGTTAAATCGCTAAGGACGTTTTCTCGATTGGATGAAGCGGACATGAAAGAAGTGGATATCCATGAAGGAATTGAAAGTACGCTGCTGATATTGCAACATCGCCTAAAACCAAAACCAGACCGTCCAGCGATCGCAGTGATTCGAGACTATGGAAAGTTGCCCCTTGTGGAGTGTTATCCGGGACAACTCAACCAAGTCTTAATGAATATCGTGGTAAACGCGATTGATGCACTCGAAGAAACCAAAGCCAATTGCACCTATCAGGAGAAAAAGGACAATCCCGATCAAATCACTATCTCCACTTCAGTGATTGATTCGCAATGGGTGCAAATAGCGATCGCAGATAATGGCGTTGGTATTCCAAAAGACGTTCAGCAACGGATATTCAATCCCTTCTTCACAACTAAACCGATTGGGAAGGGAACGGGGATGGGGATGTCCATCAGCTATCAAATTATTACCGAAAAACATGGCGGTAAATTGGAATGCTTCTCCACTCCTGGTGAGGGAAGCGAGTTTGCGATTCAGATTCCCATCCGTCAACAAGTCAGCGCTGCTGTCTAACGGCATTCAGGGGATACAAGACGGACTGAGCAAGCTTAGCGGTAAAACGATCAATGAATGCCAGTGCGATCGCTCTGACTTCATCAAGAATGCGATCGCATAAATCAGTTTTTGCTGGGCGCACTCCTATACTTCACCAACCTCTAGTCGGGTAATGCGAGTCCGGTTCGAGGATCGCGGATATAAAGCCCTAGAACTAACGAATCCATAACGGTATCCCACACAGGAATCAGTCGATCCGCATCGTCCACCCAGTAGTCAAAAGTAATCAGACACTGAACACCAGAACCTAACCCAATACAGATTCGGGAATAAGCTTCGCGCTTTTCTTCAGGGTCAATAAATTTGAATTGAGTCCAAACGATACGGGCAGTTTGGCGCTTGAGTTGAATAATTCCCCCTGGCGCGATCGGCTGACGCTCATCATCTTTAACCACCTTCCTTAATAGCGGAACCAACGGAAAATCTGCCCAGTTGCCAGGAGGCAATAAATTAAAGGAAGCTTCTAAACGAGCATCATCGTTGGGTGGCTTTTTGTCTAGAAACCGGAATGACTTCTCATCCGGTTCAAAATGCCAATCCTCAGGGACATCGAAGCGCAACGCCCCTCGTCCTGCTACGAAAATCCGATTTCCTGGCTTTGATTTCCAGTTGTGGTCTTCTTTTAGCTCTAAGGTTTCCTTAAGCCATTGGAGATTGTGCTTTTTCTTCTTAGACATAGCCGCCCCAGTGTTGACCTCCCTTTTATTTTGCCGTAGGTTGGTTTTAACTGTAGGTGTTTGTTGGTGAGAGCGCCCATATTGACCCATTCATCACTCATCAACCTACCCTAAGCCATCCAAAGACCCGCTCAACGTGGAAATTGCCGCGTTTCGGTTCGACTGTATCCTTGAATATAGGGCATGGCTCTCTCCTGTTGTTCCCACACTCGCTCCTAACTCCTCCACCGATGGCGGCACACATGAACGCTGGTATCTAAGCGGGGACAAACTAATGGATTGCTTGGGTTCGTTCTGATTTTATTTGTCAGAGTCCTAATGAGAATTAGGTTAAGGTCGCAGGCTAACACAGCGCCTTGTTAGCCTGCTGTTATTCAACCTTTGCCTCCCATTCCTGCTTCAAGATGCCGTATACGAGGGTGTCGTGCCACTGTCCCCGGATGCTCACATTCTCTCGCAACCGACCTTCTTGGCTCATCCCAAGCTTCTGCGCCAATGACACTGCCCCTCTATTTTCAGCGATACAGTGTGCGTAAATGCGATGCAGGCCAATCTCTGTAAAGCCAAAGCGCAGTAGCAGGCGACCCATCTCAACCGGATAATTTCGACCCCAATGCTCAGGAGCCAATTCACACCCAATTTCTGCTTCTGGGGCATCGGGATAGCTCTTACGGATGCCACAGTTACCAATCAGCTTCTCCTGTTTTTGTAGAGCTATTACCCACTGATACCTCCATCGGGGCTTCTCCTGCTGCCACTGGAGGAAGCGATTAACGAAGGCACGAGCGTCCACCTCAGTGCGCCCGGATGGATAAAAGCGTTGATATGCAGGAGTGGATTGATATGCTAAAACGGCTGGCCAGTCGGCTTCCGTAAATTCGCGCAGCAGCAGGCGATCAGTTTGAAGAAGCATGACTAAATTCCGAAGTTAAAACCAACTTCAACTTCAGTTTACCTGTCACAAAAACCTACTGCACAGCTCAACGCAGTAGGCAGCGGTCTAATTCTTATTTATGCGATCGCAACCATGAATAAGAGATAGCGATCGCGCTTTGGGGATTGCGATCGCTTTTTTGGGGTATGGAGTAAATGGAAACTAATACTGCTACTGAACGGTGGTCAGAAACCCTGGGAATTCTCCACAAACTGTTTCCCGCATTCCTTACAGAGATAGCACTGCTTCCCCCTTCGATACCCGTTTTTAGATAACTGCTCCGATTGACAATGCGGACACTTCATTACTTTCATTACTTTGTTTAACCGAGCGTTCCCTACATACGGCTCTAAATATGACACCAACAAGTCCTCAATCTGCTGCACCAACTGTTGACGATGCTGTTGCTCTGGGTTGCGAAGTGCCGACAGAATGACAGCATTACTGCTGTGGACGCAAACCTCTGCCAATAGACTACATTGCGCCTTACTTAATGCCGAATTTCTTTGCTTTAAGAGATCAGCCATAAAGTCAATTGCTTCCTGGGTCATGCTTTCATCGATCGACTGGAAAATTTGGCGGGATATAAAAAACTGCACAAACACCACCCGTGACACAGGCTGTTCAAACATCTCTGCGATCGCGCTGACCAATCCCTTAATCATCTGTCGGAGTGGTAATCGAACCATCTCTGGTGTATCTGCGCTTGACCACAAGGCCTTAACTCGCTCGGTATGGCGTAATTCCATCGCATTAAAAATGGCAGCTTTATCGGGAAAAAACTGATACAAAGACCCAATCGCCGTCCCCGCTTTGGCTGCAATCAGATGGGTGGTTGCCGCTTCATAGCCCACCTCGTCAAACACTGCCGCCGCTGCATCCAAGATTTTTTCGACCCTTTCTTTACCTCGCTGCTGTTTGGGTTGACGGCGCAGACTTCTTGACGAATGTGAATATTCTGTCATATTCTAAAAACACGACGGATTATTCACAATTTTATCTCTACCGGAGAACATTATGCAGTCTATGCTTTTCGGCGCGCCTTGGTTGTTGGCGCACAAGTCGATGTTGGTAGTGAACCAACCTCGGAAAATTTCTCTCTATGGTAATGATTATGTGATGTGGAAAGACGCTGCTGGAGCAATCCATGCCCTGCCTAATGCCTGTCCTCACATGGGAGCAATGTTGTCAGAAGGATGGTGCGAAGCACACATTGATGGTACGAGTACTGTCGTCTGCCCGTTTCATGCCTTGTCATTTGATTCAGAAGGATGCACCGTTTTGCCGGGATCGGAAAAGAAAACTTTGCCTCAACTGAAACCTTTAGAGTTAAAAATTCAAGGAGATTTCATCTGGTCTTACGGCGGATACGAGCCAAAAGTGCCGATTCCCACAGTCCTGAATGACATTGCAGACAGCTACTACTTTGTCGGGCATACCGCTGATACAAGTGTAGAGACCGATTTGCTGACTATGTTGCTGAATATGCACGACTATAATCACCAAAACGGTACTCACCGGGAATTATTCCGAGTTACCAATGTGGAATTTCATCAATTTATTGACAATGGGCATCATTCCCATGCGTTTTATGATCTGCCCACCGCTCCTTACAGTTTGGCAGAAAAGCTGAGAAAACCAGATTTATTCCTACTCCCGACCACCCTCAAAGCTCACCTAGAAAACCACTTCCCATCTCTCGTGATTTTTCATGGTGAAATGCCATTGGGTAAAGCAGTTCAGTGTCACATCTTTGTCCCAGAAGCCGAGAACCACACAAGGACTTACATTTTGCTATTTGGTCAAGCCAAGCACCCTGCCTTTAAGGTATTTGGCAGGACATATCTCAAGTTTGGCAAGGTGGTAGTCGATCAAGATGCTGAGATTTTGGGTAAGATTTATCCGAATACGCCTCAGAAAATTAAACTCAATAATGAGGTGGGTATGGACTGGGTGCGGCGCAATTTTCAAAGTTTCCCAAATGTTGTGGAACCGAATCTTTCAAAGTAGACGGCGGATAGCTCTTCAATATTATGGTAGCTGTGCGTTTGAGCATCACTCCATTGCGATCGCAACCATGAATAAAGATAGCGATCGCTTCTTGTCAGCTACGCGATCGCAACGATGAATAAAGATAGCGATCGCTCTTTTGGGTTGTGGAGTCAAGGCGGCAGATATTTTTTCACTTTAAATTGACAAATCACGTTCCGTCAGGTGCAGGAGGATTGTTAGACTGATCGCAATTGAGAGCTAGCATACCATTCTTGGCAAATACACTGAAACCATCTAAAAATTCGATGGCTGCTTCATTCTCCGCATGAGGTCGATTTTGCTCATCAAGCAGCACTTTATGTGGACGTTGACAGGTGAAACAGAAATCTTGAAATAAAAATGTCCAACCACACTCAGAAACGTATGTTCTAAGTGTGTGCCATAAGTCTTCTTCTATGAAGCATCCTAGCTCAGAGGTACAGAAATCTAGCAATCCACAAATACTACATTCTGTATCTGGTGAAACCAAACCTGTTGTCAAATAGGACCAAAATTGCTCAATTTGCCTTTGATGATTGGGTTTACCGGATTTCCAGATTAAAGATAATTTTTCACTATCGCGTAGGCTTAAAGGTATCAAACTATTGAGCGGAGACCAGAAGCTAAATTGCTTATGCAAACTGTTCCATAGCTCAAGATCAAACTGCTTTCCCACAATTTCAATCAGCGGACAAACAATATGTCTACGAAAAGAATCACGAAAAAATCCATATTTGATTAATTTATTTTTAACTTTTCTAATGATGTTGTTCAGCTTACGTTGATTGGGCAAGTTTGCAGCCGGATGAATATGGCTTATAAAGCTGAGGTTAGCTATACTATGCGGACTGTCGAAATAGTAGATGTCAGGGATTTCTACGTTTGATATTTTCTGGTAAACTGCCTCAATTGCGAAAAAAGCTCTTGTTTTATCAACTGGCTGGGTTGAGATTGCCATTGAATACCACTTCATTCGATAGTCAGCAATTAGAGCTTTTTGCTGTGCTGTCAATTCAGGAATCATTGACATCTCTTAGCGTACTTAACTGGTCTGAGAGCTTACTTTTATCTACAAAATTCTCACTCTAACTATTAACTATAGCCCCATTGCAGTAGAAAATTTTTTGTAGGTGTAAACTACCGCTCTAAATAGCGGAAGTCTAGAGGCGATCGCAACGATGAATAAAGATAGCGATCGCGCTTTGGAGATTGCGATCGCTTCCTACTATATATTCCAACATCCTATTTCGTTAAGGATTTGCTGCTGCAAAGGTATTGCATTGTGCAGGTTCGCCTGTCTGAATCCCCCGCTTGAACCAGCGGACTCGCTGCGCTGAACTACCGTGAGTAAAAGAATCCGGGACAACATGCCCTTTGGACTGACTCTGCAAGCGATCATCGCCAATACTGCTAGCAGCATTCAGCGCTTCCTCAACGTCGCCTTCCTCCAAAATTTGCCGGGAACGATTGGCATGATGCGCCCAGATGCCAGCAAAACAGTCTGCTTGTAACTCCAACCTGACTGAAAGTTGATTCGCCTCAGCGCGACTAGCTTGACGCTGTAATGTCCGAACTTTACTCGAAATTCCCATTAAATTCTGCACATGATGCCCAACCTCGTGAGCAATTACATACGCTTGGGCAAAGTCTCCGGGTGCGTTGAGCTTATACTTCAAATCTTGATAAAAACTTAAGTCAATATAGACTTTTTGATCGGCGGGGCAATAAAACGGCCCAACTGCCGCACTTGCAGAACCACAAGCCGACTGTACGGAATTTGAGAAGAGAACTAACTTAGGCTCGACATAGTTCTCTCCGTTTTGACGAAACAGCGTACCCCATGTATCTTCTGTATCCGCCAAGACAACCGAAACGAAATCAGCCATGCGATCGTTCGCAGCAGATGATTGTGTTTGAGGAGACTGAGAAGAGGTGCGATCGCTCGGAGCTTGTTCTTGTCCTTGTTGCAACACCGCACCTGGATCGCCCCCTAAGAGGGCAACAATCACCGCTAGAACGATTGTCCCAATGCCACCCCCAACTAGAGGGCCAGAAACCCCACCCCCGCGCCTGTCCTCAACGTTGCTGCTTTTACGACCGAATTCCCAGCGCATAGCTTCAAGTCTCCAAACTACTCAACCCAGCAGAAGTAAGTAAGGTGCTATTTCACCTAACCCAAATTTTTCGATAACCCAATAAAAATATTAGCGATCGCCTTCAGCTAGATCCTCTACCAGAGGGACGGCTCTAATTTATAGCTAGTCTTACTTAGGGAAGGCTGAATCGTGGTCAAACAGTAGGGGCATGGCACTGACGAGGTGACAACCCCGTCAGGTAATCAGCTTTATTGATAGGTAGAGAGCAAAAAGCGATCGCTTGCTTCATTCACGCAAGCGATCGCTCGTATCGGTGGATTTTGACTACATAGAGAGAGGCGAAGCGTGCGATCGCTTGCTTACAAGATTGCCAGGTTATCTAAATGCAAAGCGGGAAGCCGGGAAATTGAAGAGACTTTGAAAGTTAGATTGCCGTTCTGCTACGGGTTCTGGTGCATCGTCCCAAAGGCTTTCATAATAGAAGAAAGTTACACCCAAGCCGCGATCGCGAGCTGCGCGCACTTTAGCCTGAATCAGTTGCATCGCAACAGGCTTTTTTCTTAAGCCTGTGAGGACACCAACTCCAGTTGGAATTTTTTGTTGCACTTCTTGAATTTCCGGGCGGGTGAGCTGGTCAAGAAAACTTTGCAGATTGGGACGATAAACTTGCACAATTAACTCGTCCACAATATCTTTTCGCACCCAAGTAAGCCAATCTTGCAGATAAGTATTGTAAGCAGTGACGTAGGGATTAGGAGCAACGGAGAAAATGGCGTTGGGTTTTCTCTCTTTTACGGCTTTGTTGAGTTGTGTCATGAATGCCGTGATTTTATCTGCACGCCAGCGCACCCATGCCGGATCTTTGGGATTGGAAGGCGCATCTTTCTTGGTTTCCTGTTTGTACAAGGCAAGCGTGTAGCGATCGTAGCCAAATTCATTGGGCAAACTGGTGTGATCGTCAAACTGAATACCATCAGCATCATATTTAGTGACGACTTCCAGCACCAGATCGGTGATGAACTGCTGCACCTCTGGATGGAAGGGATTAAGCCACACAACTTCACCCGCAGCACCAATCCAAGTTTGGCTACCATCCCGCCGTTGCGTAATCCAATTCGGATGATTTGATGTCAGTTCCGAGAGCGGGGGAGCCATGAAACCAAACTCAAACCAGGGAATCACTAGCAACCCTTGGCGATGGCCTTGGGCAATCAAGTCGGCGATGATATCTTGTCCCTGTAGACCTTTGCTGACAGAAGATTGAATGCCTTCCCGTTCTGCTATGGCACTCTCGTAAAGCGTATAGCCAGAATTCCAAACTACAGGATAGATTGTGTTGAAGTTTAGCTGCGCCAGTTGACTGACAGCATTTTGCAGTTTGGGGCGATCTCTGAGGATTTTATTGTCATTGTTGGTCATCCAAACCCCGCGAATTTCCTGAAAACGTTTCTGCGGGGTGGCTTCTGGGATTGGGCTTTGCTCGATTGCTTCTGGTGGCATTGGGCTTTGCGCGATCGCAGAGATGGGGTTGCCAGCCAGCAATACTGTGATGAATGCTCCCAAAAACAGTAACAAGAGATACTTGAGCGATCGCCACCAACCTCTAGCGATGAAATGCAATTTCATAAGTTTGAATGATAAGTTAGCTACCCGATCGCTTAGCCTGGTGATGGAATGAACGATTAATAGTTTACAGGTATTTATATATACTAAAAAGTTGACTATTAACAGGAATCATTCAATCAGGAATCTGGAATTGTTGTATTAGAAAAACTGAGGCATCAATGTATTTTAAGTAGAATTACGGACTACGCTCTATCAAACATTATTAGCGATCGCCTTCATCTAAATCCTTTCCCAGAGGCAGTTGGAGCTATCGTTTTTGTTCCAACTCGCTCCGTAAGTGCGATCGCGCCTGCTATTTACCTCACCCTTGCCTCACAATCGCCCTTTGGAACAGTTCGCAAGAGCGCGATCGCAAGCAATCATGTTCGACTTAAAATAGTGGATAGCTTGATAGAGGTTTTTTATGAGCATCAGCCTCACACCCAACCAAGAGCGCTTTATTCAAACCAAGCTTCAAGCTGGAAAATACCGCTCCGCAGAAGAAGTTCTTGAAGTTGCCCTACGCTTGCTGGATGAGTACGATCGCGCTGAAACTGAATGGGTGGAAGATGTGCGAGAAAAAATTGACGCGGCAATTTCGGCATCAGATCATACACCACCGATTGAGGGTGAAACTTTTGTAAACCAAATTATAGAACGGTTTCAACAAGCTCGTCAGGCACAAGAATGAGTCGCTACGTTATTAATATCCTCGCTAGTCGCGATCTCAGTGAGATTGCCGATTACTTTGCCGAGACTAGCATTGAAGCGGGTGAGCAATTTTTCCGTGAATTCAACCGTAAGTGTCAGCAATTAGTTTCTTTCCCAAATAGTGGTAAAAGCTACGCAAAAGTCCGCACTGACTTGCGAGGATTGCCTCTTGAAGGCTATATCATTTTCTACAGAGTTTTGGATGATGGCATTGAAATTTTGCGTGTTGTGAGTGGTCGTCGCAACTTACCGTCTCTTTTTGAAGAGTCCGATTAAAACACTCTCTCCAATAGCTGTAGAGGTAGCTGATGATAAACCTTGTTGGAGACACGATCTCACTTACCACACCGACAAGAGCGATCGCTCCCACCATTCATCTTCTACACTAGACTTCTGAAACAATGCGACCCGCAACATCTTCTAGATTTTATTGAAAGAATACAAATATGGTCAATTTAGAAATTGAAGACCGCAAGCAGTTAATAACTCTCTTAAGAGATTTACCAGAACTAGCTACAGAGCGATCGCGTCAGCAAATTTTGGAGTTAGCAGGTCTGAAACAGTTGGTACCAATGATCCATCTTGATGGCACTCCATTTGTAACAATTAGCGAGATCGTTAGCTATCTATCTAATTATGGACGTTTAACCTATGACCATGAGGCACTGGGGTTGTTCTTGAATACCCTGAAAAGCTTCGTAGGGGTTCAGCAACAAGCATTTTTGGACATACTGCTGACAAAGTATGACATGATGACCCCAATCTCTGCATTACCTGCTATTGATCACTGGCGAGGGAGAGAAACTCCCAAAGAGGTATTAGAGAAAATTATTGGTGAGAATACGCTGCGCCCGATTGCTTTCTTGCATCAGGGACTTCAAGTAGCGCGGTCAGTTGCTCATATTGGGGTACGAACGAGCCAAGAACGTTGGTCAGGTACGGGATTTCTCGTGGCTCAGGATTTGTTGTTAACCAACAATCATGTCCTGCCTCATTCCAATTTACTGTCTGATACAATTTTTCGTTTTAACTACGAAGAGAATTTCCAGGGAGAAGCGCAACCTACTGCTGAATATCGCGCTAAATCCAACGGAGTTTTTCATACCAACCAAACCTTAGACTACACTTTAGTTCAACTCGAAGGAGAACCTGGACAAAGGTGGAGTTGGCTACCACTGTCGCCTAAAGCGTTTCGTCGTGATAGCCGAGTCAATATTATTCAGCACCCATTGGGGCAACCTAAGCAGATTTCGCTACAGAACAATTTTGTTCAATACGTGGGCGGTAATGTAGTGCAGTATATAACCTCCACCTTGCAAGGCTCCTCTGGTTCTCCAGTCTTTAATGATGCTTGGGAGGTTATTGCTCTGCATCATGCTGGAGGTAATATACCTGAACCGACAACACAGCAGCGTTACTTTAGAAACGAGGGCATACTGGTAGAGAGTATCTTAGCTGATTTACCCTCACAGCTTGTAGACCTGCTTAAGGTAGCAGAATCGACAACCTAGTTTCGGAGAGGTTCTACAAGCATCTAAAGCCTAATGACTATGAGTATCAAATCTCAGTTAGTGCGGTTGCTAGCCCATTTGCCAAAGACTCAAACTGTTCCAGAGCGTAGAGCGCTCTTGATGATTACAGGATTTGATCATCTAGGTGCCAAGATAGATTCCTTTGAAAAAAGCAATTTAGTCTTCTTTTCTGAATTGATTGAACTTATATTCTCTGAAGGACAAGCTCAATCATTGGAATTCCTTAATGAGCTTGCAGATAGCGAGTTACTGGGTTTGGAAGCCAGGAAGAAACTGAACAATCTCATTGCGGAGATTGCAGTTTTAGATACTCAACATTGCAACAGTGAATGTGTTGAGCGCAAGAGTCATCAAACATTTAGAGGTTTCAACTCAGACTATAGTCAACTTACCTCGCAAAATTTTCCAAAAACGTATAGCAAGACCAATTTAGAGTTTCTAACCCAGTCACAATTTCCTAATCAGCAGGAGAATCTGCCTATCTTTTCTACTCCCAGCCAAAGTACAGAAGGCTTGGAGGAACAACAAGATACGAAGTTGATCATCCCATCAATTCCTGGTACTCAAGCTTTTGAATTTACAGTTGTGATGGTAGATATCCAAGGCAAAGAAATCAGCCGTCGTCGAGGACAAGCCCACTCCTTAACTGAAGATATTGGCAACGGGGTGACGTTAAAGATGGTCTACATTCCAGGAGGAGAATTTTCGATGGGTTCGCCGGAAACTGAAGGAAGGCGATACTCCAATGAGCGACCTCAACGCTCAGTAACCATCAAACCATTTTTAATAAGCAAGTACCCTATTACACAAGCACAGTGGAGAGAAGTAGCTGCTTTGTCAGAAGTCGGTCAAGAGCTAAAACTTCGCCCGTCGCGTTCCGGAGGCAAAAGTCACCCTGTTACCCAAGTTTCTTGGCATGATGCCGTTGAGTTTTGCGATCGCTTATCTCAAACAACAGGTCACGAGTATCGTCTTCCTACGGAAGCAGAGTGGGAATATGCCTGTCGTGCTGGAACTACAACCCCTTTTCACTTTGGCGAAACTATCACTTCCGATCTAGCTAACTATGATGGTCGCTATCTCTATAGTTCAGAACCTAAAGGAATTTATCGTGAAAAAACTAATTCAGTAGACACCTTTCAAGTAGCTAATGCCTTTGGACTATTCGAGCTGCACGGTAATGTTTGGGAATGGTGCTTAGATCATTGGCATGAGAGTTATGATAATGCACCTATCACGGGAGAGGCTTGGATAGATTGCAGCAATAATCAAACTCGTCTAATACGTGGTGGTTCGTGGCGTAATGAACCTCTTCTATGTCGCTCTGCTTCCCGTTGGCATAACGATGTCAAGCAACAGTCTCACAATATTGGTTTCAGAATCATTCGCTCTTTATAACTTATTAAAGTTTAGTAAGTTGTTGATTTCGTTCCTATTCTTAAGCTATTTCACCCTCTTCTTGTACGTAGGCATCGGTTAAGGTTGTGTGATAATCACTTCTTCGCTCAGCGGCTTGAGTTCTACGATATTCAAGAGCTTGGGGCACTTTTTCAAATTTTTCAATCCTCAAAGCTCCAGTCTCTCTATGAATTTTTTGTACGACTTGCTCGATTTCATCCAATCGCACATTGAAAAACTCCCTTCTTTCGTTAACTAGATTCACTCTTTTATTATTAAACTGCTGATGTAAATACTCTACTGTCTCTGAAGCCTCTTCTGAAGAAATTTTAAAGTGAACATCAAAAGGAAATGGAACGGCAGGATTCATTGTTTTGACATATACATCTGGGTTATTATTTTTAGTCATAAATATTCTATATACGTCTCGTCCTAGAGAACCAATATTGGAAACTACATAAATGTAACCAGATTTAAGTCTTTTAAAGTTTGAGACGCTTTTTTCTTTATTTTCTGTATTAGTTTGAGCCTTAGAAAGTTGCTCCTGTAAATATTGAATTTGACGTTGATAATCATCGAGTTGTGTACCTGCCGCTTGTTCCATTTCTCGACGTACTTTTTCAATATCTTCTTCATATTGCTTTTCTATCTGTTTAGCTTCTTCAGCCTCCCGCCTTGCTTTCTCAAGCTTAATACGCTCTTTCTCCTCTTGCTTCATCTGTTCCCGAATGGCACGATCTTTTTCTTTTTCCTCTTGTTGTTTTTCTTCTAACTCATATTTTAAATACAGCTCTTCTACCTTCAGCTTTAAGTATACTTGCGAAATTTCACAACAAGTTACTTCTGACAGTTTGTTTAATTTGTTGAAGGTACTGATAATTCTCTTTTCTAAATTGGAGACATTATTGTACTTTACTTCTCGTATCGCATAGTCACATTGAGTTTCAAAAGCTTCTTTTATTAAGTTAAGAAGGCTTTTGATCATTTTATCTCCTTTTCTTTGATTGCCATCCAATGTCAACTTAACATTACTAATAAATGCCTTGCCATCTTTTCGCATTTTTTCCTGATCTAACTTTAGATTTTTCAGATGAATTACATACTGACTAGACTTTATAAAATCAAATTTTGGTTCATAATAATCTATAGCCTGAAGATAAACTTTTGCATCAAGCTCACGCGACTCCTGCTGAAGATTACTGATTTGAGTATTTAAAAATTCTTCTTGCCTTTCAAGGTCGGCAATATTTGAAGCTAATTGCCTTTCTTGCTCTTCTTTGGAACTCAGGCTCTCATACCTACGCAACTTCTGTCGCAGCCGTTCCTGCTCACGCTGCTGCATTTGTATCCAAACACTACAGAAGGCTAACGCCGCTCCAGCTAACAAGAGGAGTATTGACAACATGCAATTCAGTATTCTTGCTCATGTACCTTTAACCTAGCTTAAAGGATATTCGAGAAGACAAGGCAATAAACATAACTTAGCGAATCAGCGATCGCTCAATCGCATAGGTTAGCTTTTGCTGTACACAGACACCAGCGCGATCGCTAACCTCTCAACCGCTATCTGTAATTGTCAAGCGATCGCAAACATTATTCAACAGAGCGATCGCTTGTATGGTTTATTTTAGGGCGTTGATGAAAGGGTGAACACGTTAATGCTTCCCTGAATGCCTGGGAAAGCATTACTTTTTCGAGCCAGCCAATTCTCCATCACACAACTTTACTCAAATATTGATGGACAAACTGAACGCAAATTGAACCTTCGCCGACTCCCGAAGCCACCCGCTTCACCGAACCATGACGCACATCGCCCACTGCAAAGACACCGGGAATATTCGTTTCCAGCAAAAACGGATCGCGCTCCAGCGTCCATCCCTTCGGGCGGTGTCCATCCTGTTTCAAGTCTGGCCCAGTGATGATAAAACCGCGCTCGTCTCGCATAATGGTGCCATCTAACCACTGGGTTCGCGGTACTGCGCCAATAAAAATAAACAGGGAAGTCGCCCCAACAGTTTGCATTTCCCCAGTCATAGTATTGGCGATAGTAAGACCTTCCAAACTCGTCTCGCCTTTTGCCTCAACAACGCTGGAATGCACCTGTACTGTGATGTTCGGTGTCGCCTCAATCTGGTCAATCAGGTACTGAGACATACTCTTAGTTAGAGAGTCGCCCCGCACCAACATCGTCACCTGGCGGGCGTACTTAGAAAAGTGCATCGCCGCTTGTCCGGCTGAGTTTGCCCCACCAATGATGTAAACATCTTCATCCTGACAAGATAGCGCTTCTGTCTGGGCTGCACCATAGTAAACACCTGCCCCAGTCAGACGGTCAAGCCCCGGCAAATCAAGCCGTCGCCACGACACGCCAAGCGCCAAAATTAGGGCGTGACAACTGATTTCGCTACCATCTGCGAAGGTAATAAAACGATACTGGTCTTGGACGCGAATGCCTGTTACTTCTTGGGGTGTGAGAATTTCCACGCCAAAGCGTCTGGCCTGTGTCACTGCACGCCGCGCCAAATCGCTTCCACTTAAACCGGCTGGAAAGCCGAGATAGTTTTCAATGCGGGAACTTGTCCCTGCTTGTCCGCCTGGGGCTTCTCGTTCCACCATGACAGTGTGCAGCCCTTCGGACGCGCCGTAGACTGCTGCGGCTAGACCTGCGGGGCCGCCACCAACGATAATTAGGTCATAAAATGGCTTTCCAGCTTGCGTCTGTAACCCAATTTTCTCGGCAACTTGTATGTTTGTTGGCTTTTCGATTCTCGTACCGTCGGGGAAGAGGACGAGGGGTAGGTGTCGCTGATGACAGTCGGCATAGGTAATGAGTTGTTGTGCTTCTTGTGATAACTCGATATCCAACCATTCAAAAGGCACTTGATTTCGAGCCAGGAAGTCTTTAAGTTGATGGGAATGGGGCGACCAGCGGTTCCCAATCACGCGAATGCCTTCAAAGGGCGGCCGGAAGCTTGCCAGCCAGTCATCGAGCAAATCGTCTAGAACTGGGTACAGGCTTTCCTCTGGCGGGTCCCAAGGCTTCATCAGGTAGTAATCGATCTGGGTTGTGTTGATGGCGCGAATGGCTGCATCGGTGTCTGCATAGGCGGTGAGCAAGGCGCGTTTTGTATTTGGGAATAGTGAGAGTGCTTGTTCGAGAAATTCTACGCCGGACATTTGCGGCATTCTTTGATCTACTAGAAACAGCGCGGGGGATTGGTTGCGGAGTTTCAGTTGTTGCAGTGCTTCCAGTGCTACTGCTCCCGACTCTGCACGCAAGACGCGAAAGCGATCGCCATATTCTCGCTGTAAGTCGCGGGCGATCGCTCTGAGGACTTCCGGATCATCATCAACTGTCATAATTACGGGTTTAGCCATAATGCGATCGCTTTCTCCCTTTCTGTTGTTGGTGGTGTATCCTTCAGTGCTTTCGCTGTCTAAAGGCGCGGTAGCGTTGCGGTAATGAAGAGCCAGCAAATACGCTCCCGTCCAGTTTTTACAAGTTAGATGCAACTGGGTCAATATCTCTCTAGATATAGATTAGGAAATTAATTTTTTTGAGTCAACAGTTGAGCGTAGCGAGATAGGCTTTTACCGAGCGCATTTCTGATTCCTATCAATTGGGATCAGGCGCGATTGATAAATTGAGTATTAGCGTAGCAGCTTCGCTATCCTCGTCAATCCTGAATGCGATCTCTGCATTTGGCGTTGATGTTGGACGGGAGTAGATGTTAGGTTTCCTTGTGTCAACTGAATCTACAATCAAGCCACTGCAAAGCCTGTATACTCCCGGATTTTGGGATGGCGAAACCCAAGTACAATATCTTCTTTAGGAACGCCTGCTTCTAGTAAATCGGTAGCAATACCTTCTTCGGTATCATCATATTGAATCCAGATTTTATCATCAATTAAATCTAGGTGAATCGGCGTAGTGTGTAGATACTTGTCGTCATTCCAGCCAATATCCAAGACTAAGTAGCGTCCTCGCTCATCATCAAATAAAACTTGAGAGTTATAGTTGTCAGGCAGGGAAGCTCGATATTGGGCGTGTTCTTGTAGTATTTTTTGAATGATGTCTCGGTAGTTCAATCGGGTATCCATTGCGCGATCGCCTCACTTTCATCATCAAAGACAATCAACCTAATAATTTGGTTATTTAGCAGAACTTGTCCTAATTCTATGGTAAATACGCTGTTGAAGGAAGGAAGGGGATGATGCTCCGGTATATTTAGAAAGAAACATTCAACGGGTGCTGAAAAAGCTAGAAGTGATTGAAAACGAGGAAGGTGAAGAATGAGCTATCACTACAGCATGGTGATTCAATGGTCAGAGGAGGATCAGCTCTTCTTAGTTCACTTGCCTGAGTTTCCCTGGCAGCAGTTTCATACGCATGGTAGAACTTATGAGGAAGCTGCCAAAAATGGTCAGGAAGTGATTGAGGCTTTCGTGGAAATGCTCAGTGAGGAGGATAAACCTCTACCAGAACCCAGAATTCTTCCCACAAAGCCCTTACAGGTTGCCTAGTTGAGTGTAAGGGCTGCAATACTCTGAGTAGACTTTCTTCGTAGCGTCTGGGTAGGAGCGATCGCTATCCTCGCCAATCCTGAAATGCGATCTCTGCATTTGGCCTTGATGTTGGACGGGAGTAAATGTTGGGTTTCCTTGGTATCAACTCAACGTATAGAATGAGCGATCGTACTGATTAATTAATAAAATATTAGTGGTACGGGGTAGATAAACTAAGCGATCGCTATCCTCGCCAACGCTGAACCGCAAATGCTATATTTTCTGTTAATGTTGAACGGGAGTAGATATTGGTTTTCCTGAGGTCAACCTAACCTACGGCTAAATTTAGATTTATTGCTTCAATCATGAAAATTATCTTGGTAAACTAGCTGATGAGACATGACTTTGATGAGAAAACCAAGCAAATACTTGCTCGACGAGTAGGCTATCGCTGTTCAAATCCACAGTGTCGAAAGCAAACAAGTGGCCCCCAAGAGGATGCCACAAAGGCAATAAGCATTGGTGTAGCAGCGCATATTACAGCCGCTTCTCCTGGTGGACCACGTTTCGACTCAACGATGTCACCTGAAAAGCGAAAGTCTGCGGAAAACGGAATATGGATGTGTCATAACTGCGCTAAGTTGATTGACAGTGACGAGAAGAGATACACTGTTTATTTGCTAAGGGAGTGGAAAAAATCATCAGAAAAAGCTGCTCTTTCAGAACTAGAAAATCAATCGCTTTTTGATAAGCCTGCTCAGAGTCTCGGCAAGGTCGAAGAACCTAAGTTGGAAGAACTATATCTTTTGTTCAAAAACTGGGCTTCAAACATCGAGATAGTTTATATCAACCATGCCAGAGCTATGAAAGGAGACATTAGTTATCAAGCAATGCTAGACATGGAAAGAGAGCGATTTGATAAAAACGCCTTGGATTTCAATCGACTTGTAATGTTGATTGATTTATATTTCCCTAAGATTAAGCCTGCCTATGAAAGGGTTATACAAGCGCGGACAAAATCTAATCAATTTATGCTGAAATATGGAAATCAGTGTGCGGCAGGAAATCCAGATGGCAAAAAGTTTTTAGCTCCCTTTCTAGATGCACAAAACAAGTTTTCACAGGAAGTGAAAAGAGTTATAAAACTCATTGCTGAACAAGCAAATCTAGGGGAAGAAGCCTAGCACTACCCTGCACATAGGGGTTGATTGCTCCTAGTTGATGCATTTCGAGGTTATCTACCGTCCCTTCTAGACCAACCAAACTCACCAGCTCTATTTTTCCTCGTCGCTGGTGTCATTAGTGCGATCGCTCCCTTGATGCGCTTTGTGCGATCGCACTCGATAAGCTTTGAGACAATGAGGAGCGATCAAGCGACTCCATAACCTGTATAAGGACGCTTGTACGGCGAATGTAACCCTAAAACAATATCCTCTTTAGATACCCCCATTTCCAATAGTTTCAGCGCAATATCCACCTCAGTCATATTGCGTTGAATCCAAATTTTGCCATCCTTAATATCCAAATGGATAAAGCAATTGTAAATCCGCTTCATCCCCTGCCAACCCACATCCAATAACTGATAGTGGTCATGTTCGGTATCAAAAATAAGCTGGCACTCAATGTCTGGATTTCCATCTTCCACTGTCGCCTGTTCAGTCAAGAGCTTACGGATGTATTGGCGATAGCGTTCTAGTTTCTCCATTCGATAACCACCTCTTTCTGGGGGTCGTAAACGATGAGTTTGAGTTGATACAGCCTAACTGCTTCCTGAACAAACCGCTCTTGAAAGAAAGAGTCAAACGTATCAAACGGTACTGCTAAATATAGCATCCTGTCCGGTTCGCTCATTTGTAGGGCAAGCCTATAGTTCAAAAATTGTCCCAAGGCTACATGAAAGTCAGTTAGCGCCGAGTTACTCAGAAAACTTTTGACTTCAACAGCAATTTTTTGCCCTGCCTTTTCAGCCGCCAAGACCTTTTCTGCTGCCAAATCGATCTCAAACCTCACACCCTCAATCTTGATTGTCAGCGGATCGGCTGTAATCATCCACTGCTCCTTGAGGAGTGCTTGTTTAACAGCATCATGGAATCTATCTTTTGCAGGCATTAGAATTCACATAATTTATAGCCCCATTTTAATGCAGTTGGTAGAGCAAGTAGTGCGTTAACGTAGCGGCTCTTTGGGAGCATTTCCTCCGGTTCAAAAAAATACAACTATATATAAATGGCAGGGATTGGAAAGGGAAGGTGAGGGGCTATCGCCTCAGTTGGTGCAGCTCTGTGCGATCGCGCTCGATCAATTTGGTAAATATCAAGAGCGGCGATCGCGCTGGTTTAATCTTTCTTTTTTTTACCTTTTTCCTTTTCCTTATATTTCTCTTTTTCCTTGTCTTTTTCCTTGTGCTTTTTCTTCTTGTCTTTACCTTGAACTTCAGTGTCTTGGGCTGCTCGTAAAATTAAAGTTCGAGCAACGGTTTGAATACCCGTATGCTCGTAGTAATTGGTTGACATATCCAGGAAGGCGGCTAGATAATCCAACTTACTATCAGCAGTATTCATAAACTGTTGTAAGTGCCCCACAACGTTTTGTTGCGTTAACCCATGAGATGCAACAAAGTTACTCATCCAGCCGTTAACTGAGGCAAAACTCTCACCGATAAAGCCTAGTTTCCCAGCCGTAGTGCCGCCAGGAATTGCAGTGTTGATACTTTGATAGGCCGTATTTCCTTCTAATTGCGAAGGATTGAGTTGACCGAGAATTGATTGAGCTTTGAGGATGAAGTCGGGGCCAAGAGGAATCAATCCATCAACGGTAACTAGCGCCGCCATCCGCATTATGGATTCATTGTGATAGTTTCCTAAAGAAGTTCTAAATGCTTCGATGCTGGTAGGAATTCCGTGTAAGCGACAAAAGGCAATCAACTCTACTACCAGTTTTAGGGACAAATCAATGGCTTGTACAGTATCAGGTTTGGGAGTAAGCTGGTTTAAAAAATTCAAAAAGCTGATTTTTTCCCCAACTTTGTTCGCCAGCGCTGCTGCACCGATAGCGCTATCGGCACGGTCAATTGTTTGGTAAAGCCATAAGGTTTGTTGATAAACTTCCGTTGGGTCGTTGTACAGAGCGATCGCTCTGTCGCTAATCTCCTCAATTAAGTCTCTGTCGGTAACACCTGTCACCGCACGGATGGTGTTTTCAAACCCCACGACGTTTTGCCATTCACCAGGAACGACAAAATCGAGCGATCGCAGCATATAAACGGTCATGCTGCTAGTTGGCAGGGTATCCACCAATTTAGAAATAGATTGACTCACGAATTTAGCTCCTTTTTAACTAGATGCCTACCTCTTTTTAGCCTAATTTTTAGGAGGAGGTGCCTTTTACAAAAAGTTACAAAATTAATAGGCTTCTTGCATAAATGCCTTGAACTAAAGTTTAGGCTAAAAGCTCAAACCCGTTAAAACTGACATCTTGCACCATTCTCAAGAAGTGGGGTTGCAAAGCGGGTAAAAATCTGAAAAAAAGGGCGTAGAGAAAAATTCAAAAAATGGTCAATGCTAACCATCCTGAGTTA